>CANQUY010000018.1 GCA_947627125.1 uncultured Clostridia bacterium | reverse complement strand
CAGCATGACGCCGCCACCCACGGGGCAGCCACACACCATGCGGCGAGATGCTTCGGTACAACTTCCGTAGACTGCGTTGTACTCTCCTTCTCAGCATGACGCCGCGCCCAGCCCCCACCCCCACCGCATTCAGAGGGCGACGGCCGAAGGGGCACAAAAAAGACCGACTTGTTACCAAGTCGGTCTTTTTGTTGTTGCTTTTTAGCCTTCGACAGGTGCAAACATTTGAGTTTCCACGCCGTCAACGACAAGGGTGAAAGGATGATCTTCAGCACTCGAGTTGATCATATCTTTTCCCTCCCCCGTGAAATGAGGATTCGTGACGGTAATCGTAATGCCCGTTTCGCCGGCACTGTATTTGAAACTTTCTTCAAACGTGCAATTTGTAAGTTCGGCATCCACATAAGGCCTAAAATAGTTCTGCGAGCCGGGGCCATCGTCCTTGAACGTCGTATCGCTGATTACAACCTTTCCGCCGCCGGTAGCGCCGAAAGAGGACCATGCCGCGATCTCACAATCCTTGATAACGACCGTTGCGCCATTCATTACATCGAAGTGGACACCATAGGTGCCTCCATGGAAAGAGCAACCTTCGATCGTGATCGTCGTATCTTTCGTACCTTCGCAATTACCGATTTGACGGAAGCCGCCGATGAACTCGCAATCTTTGATCGTAACGTTTTCTGCACCACCCGAAATCGAGAGAGCTGTGTAGTTCGTCGAGGTGATGTCGAATGAGCAACCCTCGACCGTAGCATTATCTCCGGAGATGGTGAGGAAATAGGTCTTTGACCCGTTGGTCTTCGTCGACGCAAACGCCAGGTTCTTCAACGTGACATTGTTGCCGGTGACATAGAGCCTGTTGCCGTCTGCAGCGTCAGCGAGCACCTTCGCGCCGTCTGCGCCCTCGATCACGAGGCCGTTTGTGGAAAGGACGGTCGGGAGCTCATACGCCGTGTCGGAAGCCGCCAGCGTGACCTTGTCGTTTTCACCGAGAAGGGCAAACGCCTTTGCAATGTCCGCGCCCTTGCTGAGCTTCAGAGATCCTTCATGATACTCTACGCCGTCAGCCTTGATCGTGAGAGAACTTCTGTCATACGTCACTTTCTTTGCCGTAAGGACATCGGCAAGGTGAGCCGTTGCAACGTTTTCCTGTTTGAAATAGTAGCCGAAGATATAATCCGTCGTGGGGCCATAGTTAGCCGTGGTCATGCCCGTGACGTCCACTGTGATCTTCGCCGCGGGATCGATCACAACATTGCTGTAGTAGGTTCCGTAATAGGAAACGTCGTTGCTGTTATAGTCCGTACCGAAAGACATACCTACCAGCACACCCACTGAATTGTAGGTTTCTTTGTATTCACCCGTGTCGATGTCCTTGTACTTCAGAGAAACCGTACCCTTAACGGTGACGTTCTGAAGATAAACAGTCGTATCGGGATTAGCTACGAACACTGCGACCTGCTCACCCTCTGCCTTAAAGCCGTCGATGGTGAGGTTGTGGACGCGGTTACCTGTGCCGCCGATGAAAGCAGCTTTGCCGTATTTACTCTCTGCCGTCACGGTGAGATTGCTGATCGTGTGACTGTTTCCGTCGACCTCAAGGTGATTGCCGCTCATCGTGACCCATTCCTTGCCGCTCATGTCGATATCTTCGAGGATATCAAGAACTGCAACTGCGGGGTGCTCTACGCTCGTCACACGACCCTCGCGGACTGCCGCGTTGAATGCAAGCAAGTCTTCCGCATTGTATGCGCCGTAGTGGGTACCGTAGCTGTTATCTACGTTGAGAAGAATCAACCCGTTGACCCGAACGTTCTCAATCGTGACATCGGTAATCGTGACTTTTGCGCTCGCGCCGCCCCTGCTGCCGCCGACGACCGCGCCGGGCATGAAGCCGCCCTGCTTGCCGGTATCATAGGTGTAAAGCATGTTAACATTTACGTTCTTCACCGTACCGTGTGTGATGGAAGAACCGTTGCCAAACTCGCCGACGATCGAGCCTGCATAGAAGCCCTTGGTGTCATCCTTATACTTTTCAGCATAGAAGTCGGGCGTGTCGAGGTTGGAAATCGTGACATCCTCAACCGTGACATTTGACAACTGTACATTTGCATGCAACATACCCATGATGCCGCCGACCTTGCGGGTACCGCTGATCGTCACGCCCTTGACGGTGAGATCATGGAAGTCGTAGTGGCCTTCGCCTGTGTAGCCGATGATACCGCCGACGCTGTCGCCCTCGATATCTTCTTCAAGATAGGTTGCTTTGATGAAACTACCAACGGTGCCGTTGACTGTGGTATTCGTCACAGTGCCATACCCCGCGCCGACAACGCCGCCGACTTTGTAATGACCGCTGATACGAATGAGGCCGCTTACTGTAGATCCATCAACAGGAGCTGCAGGGAAATATCCGCCTGCAATACCGCCGACTGCGCTGACACCCGTGATGGTGGGATCGGTCACAGTGATATTGTAGACCTGGGAGCTATCCGCCGCATAGCCGAGCAAAGCGCCGACATTGGATGTACCGGTAACAGTGGGCGAAGCGAGAGTGAGATCGCTGATCTTAGCCTTGCTTGCGTAGCCGAAGAGGCCGGCGTAGGATTCCGCCAAGACGTTGAGGTTGGAGATCACGTGGCCGTTGCCGTTGAAGATACCCTTGAAGGGATTTTCCGCATTGCCGATCGGGCTCCAATACATGCCGCCGAGGTCGATATTGTCCTCAAGGGAGATGGTGATACCCTCAAATGCATTGCCGCCATTGACAGCGTTTGCGAACCAAATAAGACCATTTTTGTTGGTGATCTCGATCGTCACACTTGCGTTGCCGAGCGAATCCCATACGACAGTATTCTCATAACCGAATGCGCCGCCTCCGAGTATCGCTTCGGAATTGGTAATCACCGGCGTTTGGGTGGTTCCACCATAGGGCTTACCAACCATGTTCCAATACTTTTCTTCGCCACCGTTCACGTTCCCTACAAAATGCGCATTCGTTAACGTGAGGGAACCGGCATTCTGTGAACCAACAATACCGCCGCCCATGTTCCCGGCGTTGAAGGTGGTAATATTTACTCTTACAACCCATACATTGTCAAGTTGTACGCCTTCAGAAGCAATACCCACAACACCGCCAACCTGGTTGCTACCGCTAATGTCGATATTGTATACTAAGATGTTCGAGAATCTTGCGGCATCGGCATGGCCAACAACACCACCGAGCATGTTCGCCGCTGTTAAGGCATAACTACCATCCGCGCCCTCAACCTGAATATCCGTAAAGCTATAGCGGAAGCAATGCCCTACAACTACACCGGTGTGGAAGAGGAGCCCATTGGGGCTAATGAGCTGAATCAGACCCTTGACTGTAATGTTGGAGATTGTAGCATAGGAACCGCTATCTTTTGCGGAGCAGTGTGCCCAGCCAACCAGTGCGCCTGCATAGCTTACCGTTTCGACTTCGGCAGGAGATTCAATCGTGACATTTTCGATCACAACGTTGGAGATGTTGCTCGCGGTAATATAGCCAAAGAAACCGATTGCATTCATGCCGCCTTCTTGCTCAAATGCTGTGATCTTAAGATTCTTGATCGTGTGGCCTCTTCCGTCAAAGGTACCGCGGAAAGCATGAGCCGAAGTGTTTCCGATCGGGGTCCAATCTCCGCCTCTGAGGTCGATATCGGCTCCGAGAACTACAGTTTCACCCGCGTAATTCTTGCCACCGTTGACTTCGTCGCGGAAGGTCTTGAGGCCGTCGAGGGTGTGAATGACAAGCACGGAGTTTTTCGTGACATTGCCCTCTGCGTCCCATACAAGGGTGGTGGTCGTTTCGTTCTCGTCGCCCTCAACGATCACAAGGGTTACATTCTTAATGTTGTCGTACTTCGTGCCCGTGTGGTTGTAGTAGTTTGCAGGATTACCGCCCGTCAAGCCGTGGGAATAACTACCAGTAATATTGCCTTCGCCATCGGTAGTATCATTCAGGTTGAATGCGCCAACGGAGCAGGTCACAAAGAGGTCGGTATTGGAAATTTCGGTTTCTTTATTCGCACTATTACCGGAAATAACACCGACACCGTGAGCAGTGTCAACTTTACCGTCAGCTTTGACACCATTCGGAGCAGTGACTGCGTCGATCGTGATCTCGCAATCCAAAACACAATTCTCCATCACGACTTTTCCGCCTTGCTCACCGAAGAAACCACCGACACGGTAATCGCCTGTACCTTTCGAGGTATAGCTGATATTGCCGTAATTGTAGACGTTGGTGAAGTTCTTGGAACCGCTTGCGGAACCGATCAAGCCGCCGATTTCTGCAGCCACTTGAGTAGAAGTGTATTGATCATCTACCGTAATGTTACCGTAGTTGTAAACATTCGTGTAATTGTGGGTGCTTCTGCCGCCACCGGAGATACTACCAATACTTAACTTGGGAAGTTTAGCAGAGGTTTCAATCGTGATATTGCCGTAGTTTGTGCAATCCGTGAAGGTGATAACTTCGCCGGAGCCCTGGATATAGCCAGTGAAGCCGCCCATGACGACGTCATTCGAAGCATCTTCGGGAATCGAAAGATTGCCCGCGGTCTGCTCTTCGTTACCGTTGACGCAGTTTTCAAGGGTGAGGCTAACGCTATTCACATTTGCCGCAAAGCCTGTCGCCTTGGGAGCGGTGATATTGGCAAGGTTGGTCACGTTCTTCATCGTGACACAGCCATACGGGGCAGCCGTGCCTCTTGCAAAATCATCAGCGTCATGCCTGACGTCGCCAATGATACCGCTTGCAATCTTGTTGGAGAAAATACTTCCGCTGACGGTAACGTTCTCGATAAGAATGTAACCGTAAGCCTTACCTGCAAGACCGCCCATGCGGCTGTCGTTTGCCTTATCAACGATATTCACGTTGAGGTTGAGGCCTGTGATCTTTTGAGGGTTGTCTTGGTCGTTGCTGCCGCAAAGTACGCCGAAGAAACCATCATACTGCAGAGCACCTTGATTAGTCGTCCCCTCAAGTTTGATATTATAGGAGATCGTGGTGCCGTTGCCGATGAAGCTGCCGCCGAAAGGATTCGTGCACCAGTATGTCTTTGTTCCCTTTTCTTCGTCAGTAACTCTGGAATCATACTCAGTTCCGCCGATGGGAGTCCAATTATCAGCAGAGAAGTCAAGGGACTTGCCGGGGATCTCGAGATAGATAGTTTCGCCCTCGTAGGTGTTGCCGTTGTTGACGCTGTCGCGGAAGGCCACAAGCCCCGCCGCACTCGTGATGGTGTAGCTGCCTGTGTAAACACCGCTCTCATCCCATGCCCCCTCAAGCGTGAAGCCTTCTGCGAGTTTCACTGTGACAACGGTGTCGGTGATCGTTCCGGTAGGAGCAGAATCGTTACCAAAGAGGCTACCGTTTGCAGGCTTACCTGTAGTCAACCCGGTCTTTTGGACGGAAAGCGTGACATCAAACTCGGAGTTGCTGATGTTGCCTCCGGTTCCTTTGCCCGAAACAGCACCCGCCATGCATTCGCCAGTTCCAGCAACAACAGAGGCAGTAATCGTACCCTGGACATTGCATTTGTCTGCGGATTCAACGGAGCCCAAACCCACCAAACCGCCGGCATATGCATTGGCTGTAGATGTAGCGTCGTTTTTCGTTGCCTTCGCTGTGATCGTTGCGGTGCTTACAAATCCTTTATCGCCTTTTACGATGATCTTACCGGAGTTATGTCTGCCGACAAGGCCGCCGACACATGCCTGATTCTTCACAGCGGCATCATCACCCGTTACGGAACCGGAGTTTACGCAATCTTCAAAGACAAACTCACTGCCGTTCTGCGTCGTACCGATGAAGCCACCGACATTTGCACGGCCGTCACTGGTCGTCCTTGTGCTGACACTTCCTTTATTCTCGCAGCGGATAAAGGTAAGTCTGAAATTATTATTCGCGTATTTGTCATTTCTGAAAGCATAAGCAACGAATGCGCCGCCGTGCGATTCACCTGAAGTAACGGTACTGACATCTCCCTCGTTCACGCAATCTTCAAACTGAATGGAAATGCCCGTCGATTGTGCGATAAATCCGGTTGCACGATTTGAGCTACCAATTTGCGTTGCCTTGTTCACACAGTTGATGAAGTACAGTTCGGGCTCTTTAATGGTGGAATTATCACCATAGTAGCTCCAAACCTTATTGGCAAACACGCCCATCGTTTTTGTAGTGCCTTCAATCGTAACATTACGAATGTAGGTAGGATTATTTTCCGCCGCACGAATACCAGACGTATTCCCCGTAAGTGCAGCTTGACCGGAGGCGATATTCACATCCAACGTAAAGTCGTTTACGCTTGCACCGATTGCAAGGTTTGCAAACAACGCGGACGTCATTCCTTCGATTCTTGCGCCGTTACCATAGAAATTTCCTGCGAAATCCGCAATCGGAGTATAAGTCTTACCCGTCATGTCGTAAACGGCGGAGCCGTTTTCGGCGGATTTTGTCAAATAGACATCTGCGGAGGTATTATTTGCAAATTCTTTCGGAAGGTCGATAAGAGCCTGCTCGTCGGGAACTTCATACCACTGAGCTTTGCCGACTTTTTCGCCGTCCTTGTACAGGTACGCGCCGAGGAGAGATTTGCCCTCTGCAACGGGCTCAAGGATGATGCCCTCTTTGAGCTCGACTTTCTCGTCTTGCTTGCCCTCTTCGTACTTGTAGACGTCCTGCATAGCATTGCCTTGGTCGTCCATGGTCACGTTGTCGGACGTGTCGAGCTCTTCGCCGAAGAGGCCGCCGACTTTGACGTCCGATTCCTCGCCCTCTGCGGGTTCGGGATAGACGATCTCGGTCCTTCTGACGTCGTTATCGTGGACTTCGACTTCGAGCGTTGTATCTTGGGGAACCGTTACATTGCCCGAGCCGACAAGGCCGCCTGCGGCTCTATCGTCGATCTCCGTTTCGGTAGCAAGGATCTGAATGACCATGCCGCTGACGTGGAGTTCGTCGAAGACCATGGAAACTGTTTCGGCATCTTCGACCTTAGAGAGGTCGAGCTTGGCAGCGATACCGCCTGCGTACTGGAACGCGGCGATGATATGAGTGCTGTTTTCGAGCGAGATATCAGTTTTTTGTGCCTCGCTGTTCGCAGCGAGGCGAGCGGTAGCGCGCGCTGCCGCATTCCTCGCCGCATTGTGCTTCACCGTGCATTCCTCCAAAGAGGAAGCATAGAGCAAACCTGAGATGCCGCCTGCCGCGGAACCAATGCCCTCCGCGACGTAGGTGGAAACGAGTTCGATATTGCCCTGCACGGTAACGTTTTTGATAAGACCGTTTTCGATCGCGCCCGCGACGGAACCGACGACAGCGAAACCGAGGACGGTGACGTTGTTGAGGGTCAAGTTCTTCACGGAGGCCACGTCTGCGGCAAGACTTGTGCCGTCGATATAACCGAAGAGGCCGCCGTAGATCATATCGCTATTGGCCGTAACGATAAGGTTGCTGATCGTGTGGCCGTCGCCGTCGAACACGCCCTTGAAGGGGTTTTCGCAAACTTGGACGCCATCTTTGGTGGTCCACCTTGTTCCGCCGATGGGCGTTGTGTAGGACGAATTCAGATCGATATTATCGGTGAGCTTGATGGTTTCACCCTCGAAGGTATAGCCATTGTTGACGAGGACACGGATCACATTGAGCTGGGCGGCGTCCTTGATCTTATAGATGCCGTTCTCAATTTCAAGGCCATGCCAAAGAACAGTGATGTCATTTTCACCAACGCCGCTGTTGAACCCGGGGCCAACAAGACCGCCAAAGTAAGGAGCGTTGGAATCGAGGACTTCTTCGGCAACGATAATCGTCACGTTACCGCTGTTGCCCGTTGCGCTGGGAGTACCGTTCGCCATGATCGCGCCGACATACAACTGATTCTGACCTTGCTTCGAGTGCTCTAAGACATAGATATTGGCTTTGGAGTTATCGATCGTGGCATAGATCTCGTTGTTGTTGATTTCGATCGCCGTACCGGAGCTGTGGGCAACGATACCGCCGATCTGACCGTAGCCGTTGATTCTATCTCCGTCTGCGTCAAGTTTACCGTCGGTTGCAAGCGCGGTGAACATTGCGGGAGCATCTTCTGTACCGATTTGGTTCTCTTCGACCTTGCAACCTGCGCCGTCCATGAAGCCCGCGATACCTGCAACGTAGCAATCCTGTACTTCAAATGTACCCGTCACGGAGCACTTCAGGATCTGAGTGCTGAGCGCATGACCGACGATACCGCCGACCCATTTGCCGCCCGAAACCTTCGTTGCATTGACGGTAACATTCGTGATTTCAGCGTTGATGGAACGCGCTGCGACTACACCAACACCGTTCGCCGCCGTAGCGTTGATCGTAATGTTGCTGAAAGTGATATTGTTAACTGTACCTTCGAGCTTGCTGAAGAAGCCGATCGTGTATTCTGCGGCGTCTGCAGGAGCTGTGAGCGTGTAGCTGATGGCAGCGACTTTATTCTCTTCGCCCTGCAAGGTACCCTTGAAGGTCTTTTCCGCACCAAGAGGCTGAAGTGCGCCGAGATCATATTCGCCCTCGGCGAGGGTAACGACTACGCCGTTGTAATCGTTACCCGCCAGGATCTGACTGCGGAAGTACTTGATGCCGTCTACGGAGGTGAGCTCTACGGACTGTGTGACTGAACCGTCTGCATTCCACACGGTGGTCACGATATAGCCTTCGGATTCAACGACGGTGAGCTTGGTGCCATTGTCGATAACAACCGCTGCATGCTCTGACGTGCTGCCGACCAAGCCGTGATATTCGTTGGAAAGCGTTTCCTCGGGCAGGCTCAGTGCGCCGCTGAAGGTAATGTGGAGCGTGACTGCGCCATCGACATAGCCGATCACTGCGCCGCCGTTGGCCGTATTGCCCTCGACATACATATCGGTGAGCGTAGCGGTGAGCAGGTTCGTTTCGCCTGCCTTGTCGTAGGTGAGCTGGCCGAAGATGCCGCCGACATGGTTCTTGCCCTGCACCTTCAAATTGCTGAGGGTAAGACCGTTTTCAACTGTGACATTCTTTGCATAGCCCGCAACGCCGCCGACAAAGTCGCCCGTGGTGAACACGGTCTTCATGGTCGTGGGATCGCTGTCAAGACCCGTGCCGATGATCTGAATGTTGCTGAGCGTAGCGCCGTTGAGGTAACCCGCAAGCGCGCCGACGTAATCTGCGGTGACGATAGCGGAAACGCCCTCAATGGTGAGATCCTTGATCGTGCCGCCCAAGACGTAACCGAAGAGGCCGATATAGTCGGATTCAGCAGTGATCTTGAGGTTCTTGATCTTCTTGCCGTTGCCGTCGAAGATGCCCTTGAAAGGCGTATTGTCGGAACTGCCGATCGGCGTCCAAGCGATATTCGTGAGGTCAACTTCGGCGTTGAGAGTGACCGTCCTGCCCTCGAAGTCGATACCGCTGTTGACAACGGAAGCGAGGTAGCTGAGGCCCGCGGCCGTCTTGACCGTGTAATTTGCAGCCGCTGTCGCCTTGCTGTCGGTCCAGCTGAACTTCGCGCTGTAGTCGGTGCAATCGACTGTGATATCGGAGGATTCGATCGTCACGTTCGCTTTCTCGGCTGCCGCTTTCGCGAGGCCGTAGTATGCTTTTCCTGCGCCGCTGAAGCCGATTTCAACATGGACGTTGTTCAACGAAACGTTTGTGAAGTTCTCCGCAAGGGAAATGCCCTTGAGCGTGAGATCTTTGATCGTCGCGGTGGTACCTGCATCCTCAGCAGTTGCGCCAAGGAGGCCGAGCGTATTGAAGAGGTAACCCTCTGCATTGCTCTCGTTCGATACGGTGATCGTGTTCTTCAAACCGTCGAATGTGCCCTCGAAGTTGCCGAGAGAATTCGTCCAGGAAGCAACCGTGAGATCCTTGAGCAGGTAGACCGTTTCGCCCGCAAGCGTATGCTCTGCAAGGAAGCTGCCGAATGCGGTGAGGCCGCTCTCGTTCTCGATGAAGTAAGCGGGTTTCGCTGCGTCGCCGTAGACGGTCGCCCCTTCACCTTCACCAACATATGCGCCGTAGAAGAAGCCGCTGTTCTGCTCGATACCTTCCGTCTTAAGCGCAACGGTGGAGTTCGTGAATGTGATGCCGTTATCTTCTGTGGCACCCGTCATGAGGATGCGGTTGCCGCCCGAAAGCGTGCCGTAGAAGTTGAAGTTCGTGACCGTGGTGCCGTGGCTGCCCGAACCGAAGGAAGCGAGAGCCGCAGCCGTACCGGCGGTCGTAACGCCTGCCGTCACAGCCGAGTCTGCTGCCGTGAGGGTAGCATTGTCTACAGTGATGTCCTTGATCGTAGCTTCTGCGGTGATTTGACCGATCAACCCTGCCGAAACGCTCTTGTCATCTTTCGTCGTGACAGTTGCACCACTGACAGTGATGTTGGAAATCTCTTTCGCGGCGGAAAGTTTGCCCGCGACGACACCTGCATTGGAAGATACGCCCGTCGCCTCGACAGTTGCATTCGTGAAGGTAACGTTCTTCACGTCGCCCTTCAACTCGCCGAAGAAGCCCGCATTATCCGCAGCTGTGACGCTCATGTTGCTGATCGTATGGCCGTGGCCGTCGAACGTGCCCTCGAAGCCTTCGATCGGGAGAACAGGTGCAGGGGTTTCTGCAGGATCTTCCGTTGCGGCAACGTTGAGCTCGGTGAGGCCGAGATCGATATCGATAACGACAGTTGCGCCCGCGAAGCCCTTCGTATATGTCTGGCCGGCATGAGTGTTCCCTTCCGTCTTCTTAGAGAGTTCCGCGAAAGTCTTAAGACCAAGGACGCTGAGGATGCGCCACTGACCGTTATCATAGATGAAGTCGTTCGCGCCCTCGGGCTGATAGTAATTGATCGTAACGTTGATTCTTTCGTTCTTGGCATTGGGCGTGACGTTGTTGTTGGCATCTTCATTGTCGCGGCCGACGAGCCATTCAGCATTCTGCATGTTACCCTTATCGGATTCAAGGTAGCTGTAATCCGCTTTGTAGGTGCAGAAATCATTTTCAACGGTGTAACCTGTCTTCTTGACGTTGATCGTGACGTCCTTAACAGTGTTCTCCGTGTAAGTGCCGTGCGCACCGTTGTCGATACCGACGAGGCCGCCGATATCACGGTAAGCGGTGAGCGTTGCGCTTTCAACAGTGTTCTTATTGAACGTAGCAGTTGTGCAACCGACATAACCGACAAGACCGCCGAGCTTATCGCCATTGTCGAAGCGTGCATTGCTTGAGCTGTCAACAGTCTTTTCGGGCACTGCGTTTGCGGTAAGACCCGTAACCTTGTTGTTCGTGACGGTGAGCGTACCGCTTGCGTAACCGACAAGGCCGCCGACCCAGTGGTGTCCATTGACCGTAGCCGTCGTGACCGTGACGTTTTCGATCGTCGTTTCACCCTTTGCCTCACCGGCAAGGACGCCGACGTACTCGCGACCGGTAACTGTGACGTTCGAGAAGTTGATGTTCTCGATCGTAGCGCCATTGACGACGCCGAAAAGACCCGCATAGTTGCTTGTAGGTGCGCAACCATCACTATCATCATGAGCCGCATGGTGCATAACTTTGAGGTTGCTGATGGTGTAGCCCTCGATCTTATCCTCAGTCGTGCTCTTATCGCCCTTGAAGGTACCCTCGAACGGGTGTTCGGTGGAGCCAATCGGAGCGAAATCTGCGGTGAGCGTGATATCCTGCGTGACGTGGATCGTTTCGTTCTTGTAGCTGTTGCCGCCGTTGACCTGATCGCGGAAGAAGGTAAGACCCTCAACACCCGTGACTTGATACTCGGAGGTGACGATTCCATCCTTATCCCACTTCGTGGTCTGGACGAAGCCGGTGTGGTGCTCGACCAACAGGTCGGAACTCGTGATCGTAAGGCCCGTGAGCTCTTCAGCGGTCGCCGCGCCGACAAGGCCGTAGTTCGCATACTTGGTGGTAGGTGTGTCGCCCATGCCGGAGCGAGTGAGCGTACCGACAAAGTGAGCATTCGTAACAGTGTACGTTCCTTCAGCCTTGGCCTCACCAATGATGCCGCCGATAAGATACTGATTATCGCCCTTGATACCCTTTGCGGTGATCTTGGCTGCGGAGTAGACGGTATCGACGGAAACGCCGCTTTCGGCAATACCGATGACGCCGCCGACGCTTGCCGAACCTGTAACGGTCACTGAAGTGTTGGTGTCGGCAACAAAGACGTCTTTTTCTCCATCTTTCTGCATTGAACCGCCGACATAGACCTTGCTGACCGTCGCGCTATTCGTTGCCTTACCGACAACCGCGCCAATGGTAGGCGTGCCATCTGCGTCGATCGTTGTGTCGTTGACGGTGACATTTTCGACTTTGCCGCCCTCGAGAAGACCGACGACTGCGCCCGTCGTCGCGCTGATAGAAACGTTACCGTTGATAGAAGAAGCGGATACGTTGATACCGGAAATCGTCGTGCCCTTTGCGTGTGCAACAAGCAAGCCAATGTTACGGGAATCGCTCTCGCTACCGATATTGAAGCTGAAGTCGACGATATCGAGGTTCGTGATTGCGCCGCCGTCGGTGTAACCGAAGAAGCCGAGAAGCGCATCCGTACCTGCATAGTTGGTGTACTTAAGACCCGTGATCGTCCAGTTGGCCGTCGTTTCGCCGCTGACATAGCTGCCGTCGAAGGTGCCCTTGAAGGGATGATCCGCTGTACCGATCGGCGTCCAAGCGTTGTCATCAGACGTGTTGTAGCCGCTGAGATCGAGAGTGTGATCTGCGCTGAACTCATCTGCGAACTTCACGGTCTTGCCGCTGAAGTCGTATGTACCGCCATTGACAAGCGAGATGAAGTTCTCAAGACCCGTTTCATCGAAGATATAGTAGGTGGTGAAGTTTGCAGACTTGGTAACATTACCCTCTGCATCCTTCTCTTCGAGCATATCGCTGAGCCTGCGGCCAAGACCGTCTGCAACTACGATATGGATGTTTGCGGGATCCGCAGTTTCGGCAAGGTAACCCTTGAGTGCAGCGGCAACGTCAGAATCATTTGTGGTGTTAAATCTCGAGCCGTGACCGAAGATGAAGTTACCGCTCAAGATCTTGCCCGCATCGTCGAGCTCAACATTGTAGCCGAGGAAGTCGTAACGATCAGCAACAAGGCAACCACCTTTCGTTACAAAGTCATAATTGATTGTAACTTCCTTACCATTCAGAGTAACAGTATTATCCGTCGTGATGAATGCTCTTGCGTGCTTGATTCCGCTTCCACCATTTTCAAGAGAAACAAATGTGTAATCGGTTTCAACACCGTCCGCAGTCTTGATGTCAAGAGTGTTGTTCTTCACCCATGCCGTGTAAACGATGTCCGTAGAAGCCGCAAGATCAATCGCCGCTTTCTTGTTGGCACCCCAACTGACTCCGGAACCTGCCGCGTCTGTATAGAACTTGTTCCCTTCGATCGTAATCGTTGCATTGTTCTCAAGCTCGAGAACCTTAATAATAGCCTCGTGATAACGACGTGTATCGGAACCGAAGGTGTTACCGCTGATGACGGAACCATTCGCAAAGGACGACCACGAGAAGATTGCAAGGCAACCATTCTGGTAGGTATTCTCTTCGGTGCCGCCAACGTCAGAGAGGACAACGTTATTTGTGAAGTTTACCTTCGTGTGGTTCACGCTATTCCAACGTTCAAATCCGAGAATGAATGCAGGCCACTTGCCGCTCACAGTTTCAGGCGTAACGTCTGCATAGCAGTTCGTCATCGTAAATTCGGTGACATTCGGTCTATTGATCGTATTGCCGGGCAGAGAAGCGCAAAGCTGGATATAGGTCTTGCCTGTGAACTTGATACCTGTGAAGGTAAATTTCGCAGTAGGTGTTGTCGCACCATTGCTCAAGTTGAATCCGCCAAGGTTGAAGATCTGATCGTTGACGATTGCCGTGTAGGTGTGCGTTGCAGCCGTTTCGGTTGCGGCGAGCGTGTCGCCCTTGAAGAGGACGTCCGCGTTCTGATCTTTGTCGATCTCCGCGCTGAAGGTGATATTTTGGGCTTTGAATTCAACCGTGATGGTGGAATTGGTGACCGTTGCGGTAGCCACTTCGCCACCATAGATGCCGAACGGTGCGGCGGCGAGGTCGCTGACGGAAGGATCGGACGCGCCGTCCACTGTCTGCACCCATGCATTGATGATGACGTTGTTGATCGCCGCGCCATCTGCCTTCGCCGCGATCGAGGCGCTTCCGTTCAAGCACTGTTCGGTGAGAACAAGGTTCTTGACGGTACCCTTCAAATTGTTGAAGAGTGCGCCCGTAAGACCGTTGATATAGTGAGGCGTAAGCGCATCTTCGCCCTCTTCGACGTCGGGTGCGCCCATGAAGGTACCCTCGAATGCGTAAGTATCTGTACCGATACCCTTCCATGCGGACATCTGCGTGGTATCGTCCTTCAGAAGGGCAACATTGATATCCGCGCCGACAAGAACATACACGCCGTTGAAGGTGACGCCGTGTGCGACGATCTCTGCAATGTTGGCAAGGCCGACCTCGTCGTAAGCGGTGACGAGGACGTTGTCGCCCTTCGAGCCGCTGAGGCCATAGGATGCCGTGAGCGCGAGCCTGGTCGCCGCGATATAAGCGTTGAAGGAAGCCGTGAAGGTCTGTTCGCCAAACTCGTCCGAACCTACCGTGACATTCACCTCTGCCGCAGGAAGAATGGTCTTGCCTGTTGCCCAAGCGTCGCCTGCATATTCCGTCCCCGAGAACTTGGAGCCGACGAGGCCGTAGTTGTAGACGAGGTAGTTGAGGCCGCCCTCGGTATAGTTGTTGGTAATGGTGCTGTTGAGGTTGCTCGGGTTCACGGAAGCGGCTGCAACTGCGCTTTCGACCTGCCCGAAGGAAACGCCGCTGAGCGTGACTGTGCCGTCCGCCGCACCAACGATACCGCCGATGGAACGAGCATACTTGAGCTGTTCATCCGTGAGCTTTTCTTGACCTTCCGCGAGTGCGGGAACGTTCAAGGTAAGGTTGGAAGCCGTAACAATGACATTGGAGATCGTGACGTCGCCTGTTGCAACGCTTGCAACGGTACCGACGAACTTTTCGTCCGAAATGTTCGCTTCGTTGATATAGAGGTTCTGAACCTTTGCACCTTCGCCGAGGTTGCCGAAGAGCGCAACGCCGAGCTTGTTCAACGTGTTGCCGTTGCCGTTGAAGGTACCGTTGAAGGAAGTTTCGTCAGCATAGGAGCCGATCGAGGCGGTCCAAGCGGACAGATCGTACATGAAGCTCTCGTTATTGTACTTCACGAGATTGACGGTCTTGCCCGTGTAATCGTAGCTGTCGACGATCGCTTCGTCCTTCTTGGTGCCGTTGACGCTGTCGCGGAAGTAGCCGAAGCCTGCCGCATTGTTGATATAATATGTATCTTTGCTTGCAATGTGCTTCACGAATCCAACGGGGTCGTCGTAATGGATATCAATGATCCAAACGTTGTGGTTCGTCGCCGCATTTTCGGTCAAAGCGGACAAGATATCGAATGCGTCGTCGTTCTTGCTGAGGTCTTTGCCGAGGTAGGCAAGGCCGATCGTGAGTTTCGGATCCGTGATCTCTTCTTCGGGATCAATGAACTGGTTGAGCGTCGCGGAGAATGCGATGAAGTCGATATTTTCCGCTTCCGCCTTGACCAATTTGTAGAGAGTATTGTTGCCGTTGAACTTATTGTCTGCGCCGACAAAGTAGACCTGTGCATTGCCTTGGCCCTCAACGGACAGGAAGTAGGTTTCTGCGCCGTCCTGCTGCGTGCTGACGTTAACAGTGTTGCCAACGAAGAATGCGGAGTAAGCGTCACTGCTCTTGCCGAGCACGAACGCCTTGAATTCTTCGACACCTGCGCCGCGGCCCTCTTGACCGTGGTTGTTCGTGCCGTAGACGATGTTGTGGTCGAAGTTGAGCGTTGCGTTCGCCGCGATATTTGTAAGCTCGATAACAGCGGAGCTGTAGCGTCCCGTTGCGTCCTGCGTACCGAAGGTCGAACCGCTGATCACAACTTGTGCGACCTGAGTGCTGATATAGATCGCCATGCTGTTCACATCGGGAACCTGCAGACCGGTGCTCAGAGCGCAGTCGCTATTCTCTGTGGACTGTGCCGCGTTGATCTTGCTGTTTTCGATTCTGACGGAAATGGGATCCGTAGCTTCTGTCGTATTCTGGCTGACGATAAACGCCGCGTGGACACTTCTGTTCTTAGCCACCTGACCGGAATAGCCGCCATCGACCCATTCTTTGATTGTACCGTCTGTATCTCTTTCCGCCGCCTCGATGGGAGCAACATTGGCGGTGACGCCGCTGAGCTTGAGGGACTTCGCATTCGTGACGTCGAGATAGGTCTTGCCTGCGAAATCGACATCCACAAATTCAAAGTTTGCATTGCCGAGTTCAAGCAGCGAGTTGTAGCTCCAGCCTGCGCCGCCGATCACGAGTTTATGATCTTCATTGCTCTTGACGGTTACAGTGACTTCGCTCTCGCCGTCCCATTTGACGGTGACCGTCGCCTTGTCGTTCGTGAGCACGAGCGTGACGTTCTTGATCTGCGCGCTCGGGTCGATGCTTTCCGCGAGGCCGTAGTTGCCCGTAAGAAGGGAACCGAAGTTGGGGGTTTCGCCTTCCGCAAAGAATGTCGCGAGGACTGCATCGTCCAGTTTGCCCCTGAGATCGAGATTCTGAACAGTGGCGCCCGCTCCGATATTGCCGAAGAGATAATCGCCAAGGTTCTCGATATAGTAGCCCTTGTCTTTCTGTCCGTCGAAGGTGCCATTGAAGGGCTTAGCATCTGTACCTGTGGTACCGACGCCTGCGAAATCTTCCTCGGGCATCGTGATGATACCGCTGAGATAGACTGTCTTATCCGTGAAGTCTGTTCCGCCGTTGACGCTGCCGCGGAATTCACGGAGCACGTCAAGCGTAGGAATGTTGTAGCTTTCGATCTTGCTCTGGTCTACTTCGATCCTCGAATCAGCGAGCAATGCCCACCTGCCGTTCTGATAGACGTAGATCCTCATGCCGGTGAAGCCGCTGAATGCGCTGAATGTCTGGAGATAGAAGTCACCCTCGATCGCATCAGACGTGAGAGCCTTGAAGAGCGTTTCATCTTCACCCTTGAGGTCCTCGGGATCGTAGGAACCGTGGTACCACTTGTTGGCGCGCTGTTCGGCAAGCGAACCAAGGTACTGCCAATTTCCGCCCACCTTCTGCCAGAGCGTCTTTGTCGTCGTGTTGAAGTACACGTCGTTTTCAAGCGCTTCCTGCAATGCATTATATAATGTATCTGCAGCCGTGTAGTCGGCAGGGTCCTTTTCGCCGCTGAGCCACTTGGTGCCCGCGAGAGGATCATCGGCATTCATCGGATCCCATTTGACGGAGCCGTCCGTGTAATCCTTCGTCGCAGTGTAGATGATGCCCTTGCTCGTATCGAAGTAAAGGTCACCGGATTCGATCTCGTTCGGGTCGAGGTTTTCATTATCATCGGGAGCCACGTTGCCGCTGAAGAGGCGGGTGCCGCGCGTGCCGTCTTTACCCTTGAGGATAAGGCCCTCGATCTCGGCCCAACCCTCTGCGGTGTAATGCCAAACCTGTCCGCTCTCGATATCGAGATACATGTCGCCCACAGCAATGTAAGTTCCGTTGAGGTTGACCAAGGGGGAACCCTTGCCGCTGAACCACTGGTTGCTTCTGATGGTGAGCTCCTGCTTCCATTCGGTGCCCTTGAGTTCGCCGTCGAGCTTCGTGCTCACATTCTTATATATAATGCCGCTGACGACGTCGAGATAGAAGTCGCCATTGTAGCCGGGGAACTTGCCGTTGGGGTCGCCGTTTCCGTTGTACCACTGCGCGACATAAAGACCCGTGGACTTCCCGTTGATGGTCCACTGGTTGCCCGTGAGTTTAAATGTAAGCGAAGTGAGAAGCGTCCATGCGCCGTTCTCAAGACGGTACACGTCGCCCGTGACGGTATCGAAATAGAAATCGCCCTCGCTCGCGTTCGCGACATAGAAGGTGTCGGGCTCGGTCGCCTCTTCGGCAACGGGCGTGCCCTCACCGGAATGCCAGTAGGTGCCGTTCTTGCCGTCTGCGCCCGTGGCGGGGATCTTGGTATCTTCGTCGCCGATGAACCAGTGACCCGTTTCTTCGTCGATATGAGGCGTTACACCGTTCTGACCGTCTTTGCCC
>CANQUY010000017.1 GCA_947627125.1 uncultured Clostridia bacterium | reverse complement strand
GCCGCGTCATTCTGAGAACGAGAGAAGGACAAGGGGGCGGGAATTGGCCCGAAGAATCTCGCGGCGGAGAACCGTAGAATCGTGCGGCGAGATGCTTCGGTAGAACCCTCGTAGACTGCGTTGTACTCTCGTTCTCAGCATGACGCCGCTACAACAGGCTCCTGTGCCGCCGCGTCATTCTGAGAACGAGAGAAGGACGAGAGGGCGGGAACTGACCCGAAGAATCTCGCGGCGAATGTCCGTAAAGTATGCGGCGAGATGCTTCGGTACAACCCTCGTGGACTGCGTTGTACTCACGTTCTCAGCATGACGCCGCCCCTACCCTGCGCGCTCAGCATGAGCGCGGAGCAAAAACAATCACACCCCCCAAAGCCGCACGATCGCGGCTTTTCGGCACAAATCAAAGGACGATTATGGCAGACAAAAAAAATTACTATGACGTGCTCGGCGTCAAGAAGGACGCCACCGAGGAGGAGATCAAATCGGCCTACCGCAAGCTCGCCAAACAGTACCACCCCGACCTTCACCCCGACGATCCCACCTGTGCGGAGAAATTTCGGGAGATCAACGAGGCGAACGAGGTCCTCTCCGACAAGCAGAAGCGCGCCGCCTACGACTACGAGCAGGAACATCCCGGCATGGGCGGCATGGGGGGAGGCGGCTTCGGCGGCTTCTCGGGCGCGGGCTTTTCGGGCTTCTCGGACATCTTCGATACGATCTTTTCGGGCTTCGGCGGCGGAGGACGGCCCCGCGATACCTCGGGCGACGATATCCAGCTGCAGGTCACGCTCTCCTTCATGGATGCGGCCAAGGGGTGCAGGCGGGAGATCTCCTATACCCGCAACGAACCCTGCCCCGCATGCCGCGGCACAGGCGCGAAGAACGGTTCCGCCTATAAAACTTGCCAAAAATGCGGCGGAAGCGGACAGGTGCGGCTCGTGCAGGAAACAATGTTTGGCCGTACCGTGCGCGTGGGGGCCTGTCCCGACTGCGGCGGCACGGGCAAGATCGTCACCGAAAAGTGCCCCGACTGTAAGGGAAAAGGGTATCAGCGCAAGGAAACGAAGGTCGTGCTCGACATTCCCGCGGGTGCAGACAACGGTTCCTATATCAAGAAGCGCGGCTATGGGCAGGCGGGCACGGACGGCGGCCCCGCGGGCGACCTCATTGTCGTATTCAAGGTGGAGCCGCACAGGGTCTTCCGCCGCGAGGGCATGGAACTCTATGTCGATCTGCCCGTCCCCTTTATGACGGCGGTGCTGGGCGGAACGGTCAAGGCTCCCGACCTCAACGACGCATTCGATCTGACCATTCCCGAGGGGACGCAGTCGGGCACGGAGTTCGTTCTGCGCGGAAAGGGGATCCATGGCAGAAGCAGCACGGGCGCACTGCATGTGCGAGTGATCGTGGAGATCCCCGCTAAGCTCACGCGGGAGCAGAAGCAGGCGTTCTCCTCGGCGACGCAGGGGCTCGACCTCAAGAATTTCGAGAAATCGAAGAAGTACTCGGACGCCCTCTCCGCCCTCTACGGCAAGGACCCATACAAGAAATAAATATTTTAAAACGGCGACATATGTCGCCGTTTTTGAAATTAAAAATTAAAAATTTAAAATTAAAAATTGTGGCCCCGCGTCATTCTGAGAAGCGGAGAAAATACGAAGTCCGAGGAATTGACCCGAAGAATCTCGCGGGGCCGTAGAAATGTGCGGCGAGATGCTTCGGTACGGCTCGTCGGACTGCGTTCGGCTTTCTTTCTCAGCATGACGCCGCACTCCGCCCGTTCCATGGGATTCTTCGGTCGCTGGCGTTCCCTCAGAATGACGCGGTCGGTGCGTCATCCTGCCTCTCGGCCCGAACGGAATCCCTCGCCGTGTTTTCCCTTGACTTTTCCGCGCACGTATTCTATAATACACGCATGAAATATATCGAACTCACCATCCACACGACGAGCGAGGCAAGCGAGCTCGTTGCCGACATTCTTTGGAACTATACCGAGGGCGGCGTGGCCGTTTCCGACATTGCAGACGTCATTGCCCTGCAAAACGGGCAGTACGGCGTCTATTGGGACTATTTGGACGAATTCCTCCAAGCTGCTCCCAAGTCGGACGTCCTCGTCAAGGCCTTTCTCCTCCCCGAACGGGAACATGAGATCCCCGCGATCATGGCGGAGATCTACGCCTGCCGCGAACGGGCGGCGGGGGAAATTCCCTTCGGCACCCTCGAGGAAACCAAGCGCACGATCGACGGCGACGACTGGATCGATATCTGGAAGAAACACTTCCGCCCCATTCATCTCAAAGATATCGTCGTCGTGCCCGAGTGGATCGACTACAGAGAGGAGCCGAACGAAAAAGTTGTCGTCCTCGATTCCAACATGGCGTTCGGCACGGGCGAACACGAAACGACGGCAATGTGCGTGGAGCTCATGCAGGAATATCTGAGGGAGGGAAACATTGTCCTCGACGTGGGCTGCGGCAGCGGCATTTTGGGCATTGCGGCCGCCAAGCTCGGCGCAAAGCTCTGCTATCTCACCGATATCGACCCCGTCGCCGTTTCGAGCGCGAAGCACAACGCCATCAAAAACGCCGTGGAGGAGAGGGTCGCCGTCGCCGAGAGCAATCTCGTCGATGACACTTTGATGCGGGCCGACCTCATTCTCGCCAATATCACGGCAGAAATTTTAGTAGATCTCGCGCCCGCCATTCCCTCTCATCTGAATGAGGACGGGACGGTCATTCTCTCTGGCATTCTGCCCGATCGGGCCGAAAAGGTCAAATCCGCATTCGGGGCGGCGGGGCTCTTCCCCGTGAAGGAAATGAGGCGGGGCGAGTGGGTCGCCATCGCTTTGAGGAGGGCATAGATGTCTGCACCCAAGCGTTTTTTTGTGGATAAGATCGGCGAGGAAGTCCTCCTCACAGGGGAGGAATACCGCCACGCGCACACCGTTCTGCGGCTGGGCGTCGGGGACGAGGTGACCCTGCTCGACGGCGGCGGCAAGGAGTTCTCCGCCATTGTGGAGAGGAGCGAAAAGGGGAGCTTTCTTTTGCACGTCGTGGGCGAAAAGCCTGCAGACAGGGAACCGACCGCGGACGTGTTCCTCCTCATCGGCGCGCTGAAGGGGGACAAGACGGAGCTCGTCGTGCAGAAGGCGACAGAGCTCGGGGCAAGCCGCATCGGCGTGTTTTCCTCCCGCTACTGTTCGGCCTACATGAACGAAAACAAGCTCGAACGGCTCCGCCGCGTTGCAAAGGAGGCCGCCAAGCAGTGCCTCCGTTCCCGCGTGCCCGCCGTGGAGTACTATGAAGATTTTGCGGGGGCCATGTCCGCTTCCTCGGGGTATGTCCACAAGCTCTTTGCCTGTGAGTTTTTGGAAAAAAGCGAGGGGGAGATCGCGGACATGGGCGCCTCATATTGCCTCGCCGTGGGCAGCGAGGGGGGATTCACCGAGGAGGAGTTCGCACTCGCCAAAGAGAACGGGTTTACGGGCGTTTCGCTCGGAAAACGCATTTTAAGGGCGGAAACGGCGGCCGTTGCGCTACTCTCCGTCGTCATGTACAGGGCGGGGGAATTGAAATGAAGGCGTGCGTTTTCACCCTCGGCTGTAAACAGAATGAGGCGGAATCGGCCTCTCTCATGCGCGGGCTCACGGAGCTCGGCTACGAGGTGACGGATGAGCTCGGGTATGCGGACCTCTACCTTCTCAATACCTGCGCGGTGACGGCGGAGGCGGAGAAGAAGTCCCGACAGGCGGTCGCGCGGATGCGGAAATTCAACCCGTCGGCTCCCGTCATCGTCTGCGGCTGCGCCTCAGAACACAACGCCGTAGCCTTTGCGGAGCGCGAGGGCGTTCTCTTTGTCACGGGCGCCATGCATAAGGACAAAGTGCTGGAGATGGTGGCACATTCTGAAGCCCTTCCCCGCGCTCATGCCCCCTCCTTGGGCGGCCCCTCCCCCCCTCCTCGGGAGGGGGGTAGGGGGGTGGGCACCTCCTTCTGCGAACTGCCCTTCCCCGTTCGCACCAAGACACGTGCCTATCTCCGCGTGCAGGACGGCTGCAACCGCTTCTGCAGCTACTGCCTCATTCCCTACCTTCGCGGCAGGTCCCGTTCCCGTAAAAAGGAAAGCGTGCTCGGGGAGGCAATGCAGTGTTCCGCGCGGGAGATCGTGCTCACGGGTATCGATCTTTCAGACTACCGCGACGGGGACACCGACCTCGGCGGCCTGCTCCTCCTTTTAAAGGACGTCCCCGCACGGATCCGATTGGGCTCCCTCGAAGTCGGGGCGGTCACAGAGGAGTTTTTGAAGAAGATGGAGGCGGCGGGGAACGTCGTGCCGCATTTCCACCTCTCCCTGCAGAGCGGCTCCACGGCCGTCCTTAGGGCCATGAACCGAAAGTACACCCGCGAGGAATACCTTGCCGCCTGCGAACGCATCTACGCCCGTTTCCCCGACGCCGCGATCACGACGGATATCATCGTCGGCTTCCCCGCGGAAACGGAGGAGGACTTTGAGGATTCCCTCTCCATCATCGACGCCGCCCGTTTTTCGCGGGTGCATGCCTTCCCCTTCTCCCCGCGCGAGGGGACGGTTGCCTATAAGATGAAGGACATCTCCCCGACCGTCAAAAAGGAGCGCATGGAGCGCATGCTTCGTGCCGCCGAGGAGGCGGAAACGCGCTATATGTTGCGTTTTTTGGGAAAAGAGGGGACTGCGCTCTTTGAATCGGACGGGGGATATACCGAAAATTATCTCCGCGTCTACAATGAAGCCGCGCGGGAGGGCGGGCTCTACCGCGTCCGCCTTGTCAGAAGAGAAAAAGACGGTATCTATGCCGAAATTTTGGAGGAATTATAAGATGGAAAACTGCATTTTCTGTAAGATCGTTGCGGGGGAAATTCCCTCGGCAAAGGTGTATGAGGACGAGGAGATCCTCATCTTTAAGGACATTGCCCCGATCGCGAAGATTCACCTTCTCTGCGTGCCGAAGGAGCACTTTGCGTATCTCTCGGAGCTCAACGGGGCGCGGGAGGACCTGCTCGGGCGGACGCTCTCTAAGATCGCTTCCCTTGCGCCGACCCTCGGCCTTGCGGACGGTTACCGCCTCGTCATCAACCAAGGGGAAACGGCGGGGCAGACCGTGCACCATCTGCACATTCACATCCTTGGCGGCGAACCGCTGAAGTGGGAGTAAAGGATTTCGGCGTCGCTCATCCTGAGCGCAGCGAAGGATCCCGTTAAACGCACGGGAGGCTGTAGCGGCCTACCCCGCTGTTCTAATCACGTCATGGTGAGCGCAGTCGAACCATCACCTTATTTTGCTGCGGTGATCCTTCGACTACGCTCAGGATGACGCATTTGGAACGCTTGGGGCAGAATGACGCGGGGTTGTCCCCTTGCGGGGCTCAGAATGACGCGGCGGGTCAGTTCCCGCCCTCTCGTCCTGCTTCCGTTCTCAGAATGACGCGGGGCTGTCCCCTTGCGGGGCTCGGAATGAGGGAGGGAGCCTGCCTGCGTTCCACATAAAATTCTCCATGTATAAAACTTTCCCGTCCTGTCAACAATCCTTCCTGCGAAAGTAGGGAGGGTTTTTTCATGCGAAAGTTTTTCCGCGGCATACAGGCCATGGGCGTCGTGGCTCTTGCGCTCCTCTTGGCGGCTGGCGCGGCCCTGCTCCTCCATGCGCCCCTCTTTTTAGAGGGAAAGAACTACGAACTCTATCTCTCCCCGTCCTCTTCCTCCCTCGTCCTTTTGACCGACGACCCCGTCCGCGACAAGCTCTTTTGTCCCGTCATGGGCGAGAGCGTCCGCTATGACGGCGACAAAAAAGATGAACTTATAGCGCGTTTTCGGGCAGAGATCCTCTTTACGGAGGAGGCCGCGGGCGTCACGAATTACTACTGTTATTCCCCGCTCATCGGGGGCGGGATCGCGCTCAACGGGTACACCGTCAACCTGCACATTGCGACATCCCAAGAGCAGACGGCGGCGGGTTCGCCCATCATTTTCGGAGGATCCTGATTTTTGATGTATAAAGCCGCCCCGCTTTGTCAAAACCTTACATAACCGGAGGATATCATCATGAGTGAAGAAACCACAAACACGAAACCGAAGAAAAAAAGACTGCTTTACTACATTGTTCTCAGCGTCTGCGTGCTGCTCCTCATTGCGGCAACCGTGCTCACCGTCTACTTTCTGACGACGGGCTCGTCCAATCTGCTGGATGACAGCGGCGGAAACAACGGCGATACGGGTGAAGTTCCCCCGCAGGGCGGCGATCAGCAGGGCGAGGACAAGGATCCCGACGAACCGATCGAACCCTCGGGCGGGGAGGACGCGGTGAAGTTCGTTTCACCCATTGAGGGAGCGAGCTACACGGTGGAGTACAACGTCATCTACACGAACGAAACGCTCGGCTGGATCTACCGCCACAAGGCCGTGGATTTTGAGGCGGCGGCGGGCACGGAAGTGAAGTGCATGGCGGACGGCAAGATCGAGAGCATTTCCTACAGCGAGGAAACGGGCAATATCATTCTCGTGGACCACGGCGACGGATTAAAGACGCTCTACCGCTTCGTGGAACCGGACAGCAGCCTCCGGGAGGGAGCGGACATCAAGAAGGGCGAAACGCTCGGCGTCGTGGCCGAGGCATACGGCATCGAGCACAAGGACGGCGAACACCTTCACCTCGAAGTGGAACTGAACGGCAAGGCCGCGGACCCCACCGAGTACCTCGGCTCCGTCCTCGACGAGAAGTAACTTTCCCCAAAATCGGCACATATGTGCCGATTTTTTTTGTGCGGAATACGCCCCTTGGCTCCCCTTGTAGGGGAGCATGACTGCGTTGGGGCTCCTTGGCTCCCCTTGTAGGGGAGCTGTCGCGTAGCGACTGAGGGGTTTGTGAACCCTATCCCCCCTTCGGGGTACTTCCCCTAAGAGGGGAAGCAAGAATGCGGTGGGGCATCATTGAGAACGTCCCCGCCCCCTACCCCTCTCCAAGGGGGAGCCGAGGGCTGGTGCGGCGTCATGCTGAGAACGAGAGCAATACGAAGTCTACGGAGGCTGTACCGAAGCATCTCGCCGCATGTTTTACGGACTCCGCCGCGAGATTCTTCGGGTCAAGTCATCGGACTTCGTTCTTGCTCCGTTTCTCAGAATGACGCGGCGGGTCAGTTCCAGTCCTCTCGTCCTTTTCCATAATTTTTAATTTTTAATTTTAAATTTTTAATTATCTCCGATTTTTCACAACACTTTCTCTTCGGAACGTTGATTTTTGCGGCAGAGTATGGTATAATTTCCCTGTATAGAACTCTACAGGAGCCCGTATGGACAAAAAAGTCATCTATTCAGCCGTACAGCCGAGCGGAAATCTCACGATCGGCAACTATCTCGGCGCGATCCGCAACTGGGTGAAGCTGCAGGACGAGTACGACTGTTTCTACGCCATTGCCAACATGCACGCCATCACGGTGAAGCAGGAGCCCGCAGAACTCCGCCGCCGCACGCTGGAACTTGCCGCGCTCTACATTGCCTGCGGGATAGATCCCGAGAAGAGCGCGCTCTATGTGCAGTCCCATGTGCCGCAGCATGCCGAGCTCTGCTGGGTACTCAACTGTGTCGCATATGTGGGGGAAATGTCCCGCATGACCCAATTTAAGGATAAGTCCCAAAAACATGCCGAAAATATCAACATGGGCCTCATGGATTACCCCGTCCTCATGGCGGCGGATATCCTTCTCTATCAGGCGCAGTGCGTTCCCGTCGGGGCGGACCAAAAACAGCATGTGGAGATCGCGCGCGACCTCGCCATCCGCTTCAACAACCGCTACGGCGAAACGTTCACGGTGCCCGAGCCCCTCATCTTAAAGGGCGGCGCGAAGATCTGTTCGTTGCAGGAGCCGACGAAGAAGATGTCCAAGTCGGACGAGAATCCCAACGCTTCCATCTTCTTGACGGACGATCGCGACACCGTCATCCGCAAGTTCAAACGCGCCGTCACCGACAGCGGCAGCGAAATTATCGCCTCGGACGAAAAGCCGGGCGTCACCAACCTTCTCAATATCTACTGCGCCTTCAAAAATTGCACCCTGCAGGAGGCGGAGAGGGAATTTGAGGGAAAGGGGTACGGCGAATTCAAACTTGCCGTCGGCGAAACTGTGGCGGACGCCCTTTCTCCCATACAGGAAGAACAGAGGCGGCTCCTTGCCGATAAAAATTATCTCGGCGAGATCTTGAAGTCGGGCGCAGACAGGGCGTACCGGGCGGCAAGACGCACGCTCTCCAAGGTCTACCGCAAGATCGGCTTTTATCAGGGGGAATAATGTTCGGCTACGTTCGTTACGATCTGCCCTACCTCTTCATGAAGGATCTGACTCTCTACCGCGCCGCCTATTGCGGCCTCTGCAAGGGGATCGGGGAAAGCTGCGGCCAGCGCGCAAGGGTCGCATTGACCTATGACGTCGCATTTCTTTCGGCCATTCTGCATAACATTGCGGGGATCGACTTTAAAATAGAGAGGCAGGGCTGTATCGGGCACCGCATCAAGAAGCGTCCCATTGCAGAAACGGACGAACTCACGCGCGCGCTCGGGGCCGTCAACACCCTCCTCGCCTACTACAAGCTGACGGACGATATCCGCGACGGCGGCGGGGGAAGGGTCAAGCGGCTCTTTCTGAAGCGGGGATTCAAGCGGGCGAAAAAGAAATATCCGCACCTTGCCGAAATTCTCGCCGCATACATGGAGGAACAGGCGGCGGCGGAGAGAGAGGGAGCCTCGCCGGACAGCGCGGCCGAGCCCTCCGCGCAGATGATGAAAAAGCTCACCGACAGCCTCCTCGGGGACAAAGCGACGGAGGCCACGGGCGGAATGTTCTGGTATCTCGGGAAGTGGGTCTACCTCATCGACGCGCTGGACGATTACGACAAGGACCTCAAAAAGGGGATGTTCAATCCCTTTTTCGAGAGCTACCGCGCCGTGAGCCGCGAGGCATTGATGAAGGAGAACGGGGAGGAGATCTCCTTTCTGTTCGATTCCCTCTTCTACGGACTGCGGGAACAGCTCGCAGGCGTAAAATTTTGTTTTAACCGCGACCTTGCGGACAATGTGCTTCTCCGCGGCATTCCGAATGAAACAAAGCGGGTGCTCTCGGGCGCAAAGAGGCAGAAAGAAACTATCAACGGAGCAAAGTAAAAACATGGATCTGGAAAATTATGTGCTTTTGGGAGTCAACGAAAACGCGACCGACGAGGAGATCAAGGAAGCGTACGAGAGCCTGAAGGCAAAATACGATAAAGAGAAGTGGGAGGACGGCGAAGTCGGCACCAACGCGGCGCGGATGCTGACGAAGGTGAACGCCGCCTACCGCGAGATCATGGAGGAACGGCGGGAGAAGCGGCAGTCGCAGGAGGACCCGTTTGAGGCCGTGCGCTCCGCCATCCGCGGCGGGGACATCTCCAAGGCGCAGACCCTTCTCGACGATTTTAACGAGCGCAGCGCGGAGTGGCACTATCTTCAGTCCGTCGTGTTCTACAGGAAGAATTGGATGAACGAGAGCAAGAAACAGCTCGAGATCGCCATGCAGATGGACCCCTCCAACGAGAAGTATCGGGCCGATTACCGCAAGCTCACAGCGCGTGCGGACTATACGACGCAGACGGGGAACGCGGCGCATACCGACCCCGACCCCACGCCCGCCGCAGACGACCAACAGATGGGGGGCAACGAATGCATCAACCTGTGTAACGCATGCATCTGCATGGATTGCCTCTGCAACTGCATGTACTGCTGCAGATGAAAAAGAATTCGCAAAGTTACCAGATCGCCCTCTCCGCGATCGCCGTGGCCCTTGCGTCGGGCGCGCTCGCCTTGGGGAACTATGTGGACGTCCTGCTCGGGGCGGCGTACGTCGTCGCGGTGTTCGCGCTCATGATCCCTCTCGCGCGGGACTATCTCTGGGGGGCGTCCTTGGGCTTCATCGCGATCGTGCTCCTCACCTTTCTCTTCTGCGGATTCTCCTTTCTGACGCTCCTGCCGTTCGCCGTCTTTTTTGGCCTGCACCCCATTGTCAATTATCTGCAAAAGAGGTTTGTGAAAAAGAAGCCTCTTTTTTGGCTGTGCGAGCCCGTCAAGGCCGTGTGGTTCGACCTTGCGATGTGGCTGAGCTTCCGCCTCGTATTCGTGCCCGTGTTGGGGCTGAGCGAGGCGGCATGGTATCCCTTTGTGGAACAGTATTTCTTTTTGGTACTCTTTGTCGGCGGAACGCTGTTTTTTGCCGCATACGACGCCCTCGTGTTCTATGCCCAGCGGAGCGTGAGAGCCGTCCTGCGGCGGTTGAGGAAATAATATGAAGAAAAACGATGTCATCGAGGTGCGGTGCAGCGGGCTCGGCTCCAACGGCGAGGGGATCGCGGCAATCGACGGCTTCACCCTGTTCGTGCCCTATCTCCTCCCCGGGGAGAGGGCGAGCGTGCGCGTTCTGAAGGTCAAGGGGAATATCGCCTACGGCAAGGCCGAGGAGATCCATGTCCCTGCGGAGGACCGCGTCCGCCCGAAATGCCCCGTCTTTTACCGCTGCGGCGGCTGCCTTCTCCAGCACATGCGCTACCGTTCCCAACTGCTCTTCAAAACTAACCTCGTGAAGAACGCATTCCGCAAGATCGCGGGGATCGACGCAGACGTCTTGCCCTGCGAGCGGAGCGACAGGGAGTACGGCTACCGCAACAAACTGCAACTTCCCGTCGGCGCAGTCCGCGGGGAGAACGCCATCGGCTTCTATGCCGAACGCACCCACCGCATCGTCAAGACGGACGAATGCCCCATTCACCCCGCATGGTCCAAGCCGCTGATCGCCGCCCTCTATAATTTTATGGAGAAGTGCGGGCTGGACGGATACGACGAGGAAACGGGCAGGGGGCAGATCCGCCATATCATCGTCCGCGAAATCAAAAATAAATTTCTCGTTACCCTCGTGGCGACGGAGGAGATCGCGGGGATCGGGTATCTCTATTACCTTCTCGATGAAATTTTCCCCGAGTACTCCTTCTTTCTGAGCATTGATAAATCGCGCGGCAACGCCGTGCTGAAGGAACCGCCGCGGCTCCTCAAGGGAAAGCCCTTCTATGAGGGCATGGAGAACGGCATCCTGTTCGAGGCGGGCGCGTCCACCTTTTTGCAGGTCAACGAGGGGGTCAGGGAAAAGCTGTACGAGAGGGCAGTTTCCCTCTTTTCGGAAGAGGAAACCGTCATCGACTGCTACGCGGGCGGCGGATTGCTCACGGCCATGCTCGCCAAGAAGTGCAAGCGGGCGTACGGTATCGAGATCGTCCCCGAGGCGAGCGCGTGTGCGGAGAGTTTAAAGCAAAAGAACGGCCTTGAAACCATGGTGAATCTCTGCGGCAAGGTGGAGGAGGAACTCCCCGCACTGCTCAAGAAAGATCCCGACGCCGCGCTCATTTTCGACCCGCCCCGCGCAGGGCTCGGAAGGGAAATCATCAGGGGGGTTCTCGGACATGCCCCCCGCAAAATCGTTTATATCTCGTGCAATCCCGCCACGCTCGCCCGCGATGTGGGCATTCTGACGGGGAAACTCACCGAAAACGAGGGCGGGGAGCTCATCAAGACGGAAAATGGGCCTACCATGTACGAGATCTCCCTCGTCCAGCCCTTCGACATGTTCCCCCAAACCAAGCACGTCGAAACGCTCGTCGCCCTTTCCCGCAAAACCCCCGACTGACATATAACTTAAAAAACGGACGCTGAATTGCGACGAACCGCTTGACAAATTTCTATCTTGCGACTATAATATAGTTGTATTATAGATTCGTCGCAAGAGGGGACTATGTATATCGAGAGAAATATCGAATCCGTACTCAGGCAGAGAGCGAGCAGCAGCAGGTGCATTCTCGTGACAGGCGCAAGGCAGGTCGGCAAATCGACGCTGCTCAAAGCGTTGTACCCGAATGTCAGATATGTCACGTTCGACGACAAACTTTTGCTCAGCGCTGCCATCGAGGACCCGAAACTCTTTCTCAAAAATTTGCCGAAGCCGACGATCATCGACGAAGTGCAATATGCTTCGGAGCTGTTCCCATACATCAAGATCGAGTGCGACAAGGGCATGTATGAGAACTATTATCTGACGGGTTCACAGCAGATGCAGCTGATGACAAAGGTGCAAGAATCCTTGGCGGGCAGGATTTCCATTTTGGAACTGCAAAATCTCTCCCTCCGCGAGCTCCACGGTATCCGCTTCAACCGTCATTTTGTGCCGACCGAGGAATATATTTCGGAAAGGGAGAAAGAGCTTAAGTCCTACAACGATCTTTGGCAGACCATTTATCGCGGCATGTATCCCGAAATGCATGTCACAAAGAGGGACTGGCAGGACTTCTATTCGTCCTATGTCAGGACGTATTTGGAACGGGATATCAAAGAGGAGATCGAGATCAAAGATACGCTTGCCTTTACAAGATTCCTCTCGGCGGTGGCGGCACGCACGGCGCAGATGCTCAACTATGCGTCGATTTCTCAGGAAGTCGGTGTTTCACAGGCGACCGTCAAGAATTGGATCTCCGTCTTGGAGAGAACGGGGATCGTCTTTATCTTACAGCCCTACTATTCGAGCCACTTGACGCGGGCGATCAAGACGCCGAAGCTCTATTTCAGGGACACGGGGCTCGCCTGTTATCTCTCCAAATGGAACAACGCAGAGGCGCTTGCGGAGAGCGCTGTCGCGGGAAATATGTTTGAAACATTCGTCATTTCCGAAATATTGAAGTCCTTCTCCAATGAGGGAAGCGACTATTCTTTCAATGTGTTCTACTATCGCGGCAAAGACAAAAAGCGGACGAGGGAAAACGGCAAGACATACGAAGAGGAGAGCGAGATCGATCTCATCATCGAGGAGAACGGCACGCTCTACCCCATCGAGATCAAGAAGAGCGCCAACCCCAACAGGGCGATGGCGTCTGCGTTTGACGTGCTCGATAAGGATATCGACAAGAAGCGCGGCACGGGGGCGATCGTGTGCCTTTACGACAATAAAATCTATCTTTCCGATACTTTGGTCGTGCTGCCGATCGAGTATATTTAGGCTTAATTATGCCTTTGAGGGGATATTCTGAGTGTAAAAGCGGGAAAATCGGCAGAAAAAACCGCAGTGCGATGTGACAAATAAAAATTGCCTACCATGCACAACGAAAAACGCCCGAATGGGGGACTACAAAATCCGACTGTGACGAGCAGTCGGATTTTTTAATTGCAACATTGATAATGTAACAAATCGGATTAAAGTAAAGTTGCTACGGGGCGGGGAGGGGAATTTTCAAAGAAATTTTCTCCGAAGAAGAGGAGTTTCCGGGCTCCCGCGGCGAATCATAGAGGGCTGAAAAACGCAAAGGAGGCGTGTATGGTAACAAAAGAGCAACTGTTGTATGAACTGATGCGCGCGGCTATGCAAGGGGGAGTTCCCGTGAAGGACTTCGTTCTCAACGATCCCGTCGATATGGAATGGGAGCCGACGATCTCCGCAAAGGCCATAGTCTGCGGCATGAAGGCGGAGCTCCTCTACGGTCAGGTGGGCGACGAGATGACGCTGTGGCTGAGCCGCGGCGTGAAGTGCTTGGACGTTGAAGCGGCAAACGCCGCGATTGAGGCGTATGAGGCGACGCCCCTCGGGCAGAAGTTCTATGTGGAGAACGAGGTCAACGGCGAAGAAGACAGTTTGCTTCTCTCCTGTTCCTTCCCGCACGGGAGTGAGGAAAAGAATATCGCCGCTCTTCAAGAGATCTTCTCGATGCTCTCGGATCCCGCATCGTCGGAGAGATTGTCTGCGCTTATGCGCTATTTTGCGTAACAAAATATTTATTTTAAGGAGATACATCATGAACGGTACAAAACGATTGGCACAATATCTTTTCGGCTTGGATGAAAGTGAGGAGGTCGGGCAGGAAGAAACCGAAAAAGTCAGCTTTGCTCTGGAGAAACTGCCTGCAGACGACAAGGCTCTCATCTCCAAAAGGTACGGTATCGGGGAGGACAGGCAATATACTTTGAAGGAGCTGGCCGACATGTTCGGAAAGGACCGGGAATGGGTGCGGCATCAAGAATCGCGCATCCTTAACGCACTGCAAAGGGAAATCTGCAAATAAAAAATCTGAAACAAAAGGAGAGGAGAGAATGGCAAAACAGAGCGGCGGGGCGAACGGCGGTACGGCCTTTCCCGACTATTCGGGGATCGGCGTCATGTCCGAGGAGGACCAAAGGTTCTACCGTGAGATCACCGAGAATACGACCGAGAGCAAGCGGGAGCGCATCAACATGATCCGAAACTCGGGGAAGAGCATCCTCGAACAGATCAATGAGCTCTCCCATGATCCCTATGCGGGGCGCGATATTGTGGCGTATATCCTGCAAAACGGACCATATATCATTCATTTTCTCAAGCCGTCCTCCCTTACGGACGAACAGGGGAATGATTTCATTGACTTTGTGGAATCGGACAGCCGCCTCTATTTTCAGGAGATCGTCACCCTGCTCAAAGAGCTTGAAAAGCCCCAATATACAAGCGCCGTAAAGAACAATAAGGATCATGTCCGCTCGGTGAAGCGGGCGGCGGAGATGTGGCAGGCCTTGCTCGGAATGCGGGAGGAAGCGGGAGAACTGCTGACCTGCGGGGACGAAGAACCGGACACGGTATTCATTGACGACGACGCTTCCCCCGAAGCGTGCGCGAACGCCTACAATATGGCCAAGGATTTCGTTATGTCTTGTGCGAAGTGGGAGCTCGGGAAGGCCGCCGCGCAGGGAGAACTCGTCAGACTGCATGTGCAGGGCGTTGTCAAAAAGTACGTTGCCGAGCAAAAGGAGCTCCTTCAAAGCTATTTTTGCACCTATATGCGGAACGTGAAGAGGCTCATCCCGCTCGTCGATTGGAACGGTTCCGACAAATGAGAATGAAAAAGGAGAGATATGCTTTTCAACAGGAATGACGAAATTGATTTGGGCGACAAGAAAGTCATCATCAAAGAGCTGCTCGGCGAGGGCGGGCAGGGCGAGGTCTATCTCGTCGGGTATGACGGCGGAAAGTATGCCCTCAAGGTGTATAAGAATGAGGTGAGCACGGATTTCCGGTATAACCTCAAAAATAATATCGAAAAGGGAAGCCCGTCCGAACACTTCCTATGGCCCAAGCGGCTCATCGACTTCGACGACGGCCGCATCGGCTATCTGATGGACGTCCGCCCGAAGAACTTTGTGTCCTTTGTTTCCTATCTTACGGGGAAGAACACGTTTGCCTCGCGTGAGATCATGCTCAGCTGGTGTATCGACCTCTGCACGGCGTTCAAGAAGCTCCATGAGATGGGCTATTCCTACCAGGACCTCAACGACGGCAGTTTCTTCCTCGATCCCGATACGGGCGCGCTCCTCATCTGCGACAACGACAACGTGACCGCGGACAAGAAAAACCTCGGCATATTGGGGAAAATGCGCTATATGGCTCCCGAGATCGTGAGAAATGAGATGATGCCCGACGTCCATTCGGACAGATTCTCGCTCGGCGTTATTTTGTTTATGGCGCTCTGCCTCGGCAACCCGTACGAGGGGGAGCGGCTCAAAAATTACGACATTATCGACGAAAAAGCGGAGTATGAACTGTACGGCTCGAACCCGATCTTCGTCTACCACAAGACGGACAAGTCGAATCGGCCCATCCGCGGCTATCACAGCAGCGTATTGAGGCGTTGGGCGTACATTCCGCTGTATATCAAGGAGGCCTTTCACCGCACGTTCGTGGACGGGCTTTCCGACCGTGAAAACGGCAGGACGACCGAGATCGAATGGCTTCGCCTTCTGCTCCGCTACCGCGACGAGCTCGTGAGGTGCCCGCACTGCGGCTATGAGTTCGTCTACGGCTTCGGGGAGAAGGTCCCCGTGGACAAGTGCCCCAACTGCGGCAAGCCCAAAAAGGAGGTGTGTATCCTCGGACTCGGCAAACACAGGATCGTGCTCGACCTCGGAAAGAGGATCACGGAGGCGCATCTCGATAAGTTCTCCGCCGAATACAACAGGGCGGCGGCGATCGTCATAGCGAATAGAACAACCCTTCGCTGTGGGGGATCAAACTGAATTCGGACGCCCCCGTTGTCATAAAAGACGCAAACGGCGCCGAAAAAACGATACAGGCAAACGGCGTAATACCGATCGTAAGGAATCTCAAAATCAAATTCAAAGAAAATCTTATAGGAGAAATCAAATGATGCAAGACAGAATGTTGGGAGAAGGGATCGCGAGGCAGGAACTCAATTTGTTGTTCGTCATCGACAATTCTGGCTCGATGGAAGGGGAAAAGCTCGGCGCAGTCAACAACGCCATCCGTGACGTCATGAGCATTATGCCCGAGATACAAGAGGATACCTCGGACGCGACGATCAAGATCTCCGCGCTCAAGTTCAACGACAAAGCGGAGTGGATCTATCCGGAGCCGCAGGGCGTAGAGGAATTCAAGTGGAGGGACCTCGGCGCAGAGGGCGGAACCAATCTTTCGGGCGCATACGACGAACTCGCCAAGTGGCTCAGCAAAAAGCAAAACGGCGGGCAGATGCCCGATATCGGCGGCGTTGCTCCCATCATCATTCTGATGACGGACGGCCTTCCCACGAGCTACGATTGGGAAGAGCATCTGAACGCGTTAAAAAAGAAGGGCTGGTTCAAGGTCGCGCTCAAATATGCCCTGGCGATCGAGATCGACACCGAGGAAGCGATGGACGTCCTCAAGAAGTTTACGGGCAATCCCGAAATGGTACTCAAAGTCTACACTGCCGAGGCGCTCCGCAAGGTCATCAACGTGATCGCCGTGACGGCTTCCAAAGTAAAGTCCAATTCCGCGAGCATGGGCGTGGGCGGCGACGCCGCAACGAACAACGAGATGGCGCAGACGGAGATCGCGGAAAAGCTCGACGAGATCGACGACGTGGAGTGGTGAGGAGAGGGGAATGAACGATAGGATCGCAAAACAAAGACTGAATGTCATGATCATCGTCGATTGTTCCAAGAGCATGCAGGGGGAGCGCATCGCACAGGTCAACGGCGCCCTGCGCGATATCAAGCGTCAGCTCGCGGAAATGCAGGACGAGAACAGCAACGTCGATTTCTATCTCACCGTGATCACGTTCTCCAACGACGCGCGCCTTCTCAGCGGCGATAAGATGAAGGCGGTGCAGGACTTCAACTTTACGGACATCCGTGCGGCGGGCTGGAGCAATCTGCACACCGCCTACATTCAGCTTGCCGATCTTCTCAAAAAGGAGAGCCGCGGCGGGATCATGCCCGACTTCGGCGGCGTTGCGCCCATTTTGCTCCTCATGACGGACGGACACCCCACCAAGTGGCCGATGACGGAGGAGATGGCCGCGCTCAAAAAACTTCCGTGGTTCAACGTCGCGCTCAGATACGGCATTGCGATCGAGCTCAACGATACGCGTACCATTGACTGTCTGAGAGAGTTTGTAGCGGGCAACGGCGACGTCATCGAATGCTACAACACATCGCTTCTGAAACGCATCATCAAGATCATCATACTCACGGCGAGCAAGGTCAAGTCGCGCTCGGGCAGCGTTCATGCCGACGGAGCACAGTCTGTCGCCGCCGAGGTGAAGCAGGAGGTCCAGCAAGCGCTCAGCGAAGTGGACGATTGGGAGTGGTGACATGATAAGGTATTACAATAAGACTTCGGTCGGGTATTCCCATATCCGTGAAAACAAGGTGTGCCAGGACTTTTCCTGTTCCTATCAGGATGGCGAAAGGACGATCGTCACGGTCTGCGACGGACACGGGGGGAAGATCTACTTTCGCAGCCATCTCGGCAGCAAATTTGCCTCGGACGCGATCATGAAGGTGTTCCGCAAATTCGGCGGTCCCGCAGCCGTCAAGCGCAACAAGGACGATATGATCGGCAAGCTCAAACTTGAGATATTGTGCGAATGGAACGCCATGGTCGAACAGGACATTTCAAAGAGCCCCTTTTCGGACGAAGAAAGGAGCATGCTGAACGAGGATGAGCTCTTCAGACTCAAACTTTCGCCTGCGCTGGCATACGGCACAACGCTGGGCGGCGTCATGGCATATCGCGGCAGACTGTACTGCGTTTCGCTGGGGGACGGCGGCATGTTCGTCATCAAAGAGGGGAAGCTCGAGGCCGTTTTCCCCGAAAGCGACGACGACCCCGTGGCGAACCTGACCTATTCCATGT
>CANQUY010000016.1 GCA_947627125.1 uncultured Clostridia bacterium | reverse complement strand
TTTGTCCTGCATGAACCCCAACGCACGCCCGATTATTTCTTCCGCCAATTTGTGGATTTCTGCCATTCTGTGGCATATGTCGCCACGGCGTCGAAGGGGGTCTTTCAGCAGGCAGAAGCAGACCTTGGGGCCCTCATCGGGACGATAGAGAAGGAGATCGCCGACCTCAAGCGGTATCGCATCCGCGGCACGAACGGGGAGGTCTACACCTACGCCGAGCGGATTTTGAAACGTGAGGGGCTGAAAGAGGAGGCGCGGCGGATCGCGGAGATCGTCAGCGGCATGGAGGATGGCGTGGAACTCGTGGCCGATTTCTATGCGGTTTTGCGTTCGGCTGCGGCCTGTCGGGAACTCGGCAAATGCAAGGACGCAACCGATATCGCGCGCTGGCTGTACCGCGAAACGGTGAAAAGGGCCAAGGAGAAGTTCGGCCTCAAGGGGATTTTCCCCTCGGACGGGTTCGCCATTCTGTACGTTCTCGCCGCGGCGGGAAGGAAGATCACGCCCCGCTACGGGCTCGTGTTCGTGGACGAGGCGCAGGACCTCTCGCAGGGGGAGTATGAACTTCTGAAGCTCATTCACTCGGATGCGGCGTTCAACATTTTTGGGGATCTGAAGCAGAATATCACGCGCTTTCGCGGGCTCAAGAGCTGGGAGGGCCTCGGCGGAAACGTCTATACCATCAACCAAAACTATCGCAATACCAACGAGATCGTGGACTTTGTGTCGGGCGTTCTCGAGGTGGATATGAAGCCGATCGGCCTCACGGGCGAACAGGTCATGCGGCTCAAGACGAGGCAGGTGACGGGGTTTTTCAGGGGTGCGCAGGGGCTCAAGGCCGTGATCGCACGGGAGGAATACCTGCCGCTGTTCCGCAAGCGCGGCTACAGTTTTCTCTCCGAATCGGGGCTCTCCAAGACGAAGATCAATGTCATGACGGTGTTCGAGAGCAAGGGGCTGGAGTTCACCAACGTTGCCGTCTTTGACAAGGACATGACGGAGAACGAAAAATACATCGCTTACACGCGGGCGCTCAGCCGTCTTGCCGTTGTGGAGGAAGAATGAAGGACATCTTTTTGCTCGATCTCGACGATACGCTGTTGGATTTCCCCCGCGCGGAGGAGCAGAACTTTTACGAGAGTTTAAAAAGCGTCGGCGCGGAGCCGAACCGCGGGCTCTATGGGCGGTTCCATCTCATCAACGACGGCCTCTGGCGAAAGCTGGAGCGGGGGGAGATCGAACGGGAACAGCTCAAAGTCCGCCGCTTTGAACTGCTCTTTCGGGAGTACGGCATTGAGGCGGATGCGGAGAAAGCCGCGGCATTTTATGTAAAAAATTTTGACAATATTTGCTATCCGTTTGAGGGTTCGGCTGCTCTTTTAAAGGAACTTTCCGCAGCGGGGCGGGTGTATATCGTTTCCAACGGGGGCGCGAGCACGCAGCATTCCCATGTGAAACTCGCAGGCTTCGGGCAGTATATAAGCGGCTTGTTCATCTCCGAGGAGATCGGATTTCATAAGCCCATGTCCGAATTCGCCCACCATGTCGAGGCCCATATCGAAAACTACGACCGTGCCCGCGCCGTGTGGATCGGCGACAGCCTAACCTCGGACATGGTATGCGCAAAATCCGTCGGGATCGATTTTATTCTCTATATACCCCGCACCATGTCCGTTTCCTACGACGGCCTCAAGGCGAGGAATTACAAAACTCTTTTCGATCTTATCCGCGGCATGTAAGGTTTCAGCATCCTTTTTCCCTTCCCGTGCGGGAGGGGATTTTTTATGCCCTTTTCAGCATGGAAAAATTAGGAATGTAAACTATTGGCAGGGCGGTGACTGTCATAAATTTTTTTGGAACGACCCATATTGGTGATAGAATGAACGCGGCTGAATTTCGGGGTGTTCAAAAAGGAGAAAAGGTTATGAAGAAGAAGTTACGCAGGCTTTTGGCGCTCGGTATGACGGCGGGGATCGCGCTCACGCTCGGCCTCACCGCATGCGGCGAATCTGCCTATGACATCGCCGTGAAGAACGGCTTCAAGGGCTCCGAGCAGGAATGGCTGGAGAGCCTCAAGGGGGAACAGGGCCCCGCAGGCCAACAGGGTCCCGCGGGTGAACAAGGTCCTGTAGGCGAACAAGGTCCTGCAGGCGAACAGGGCCCCGCGGGTGAAAGAGGTCCCGCAGGGGAACAGGGTCCGACTGGTCAACAGGGTCCCACGGGCCCTCAGGGCTCGGCGGGCGAAAGAGGCCCCGCGGGTGAGAGAGGTCCTGCAGGGGAACAGGGCCCCGCAGGTCAGCAGGGTCCCGCCGGCGAAAACGGCACAAACGGTTCAGACGGTAAATCTGCCTATGAGCTTTATTTGGAGCAATACAAGGCGGCGCATGGCAGTGAAGAGGGTGCGCTGGGGGAGGAGGAGTGGCTCGCTTCCCTCCGCGGCACGGTCTGGTTCTCGGGCACCGCAGCTCCCGCTGAGGAGGGCCTTTCTGGCACGATGGAGGGGGACTTCTACCTCCGCACCTACAGCGGATTCACCGATTTCGAGGGCTATGAGATCTACCGCTACGAACATGGCGGCTGGGTGAAGTTTCTCGACATGACGCAGAGCGGCGGGCAGGAGGAAGGAAGGGCGGATTACTATATCACCGACCTCAACAGCCTCATTGAATTCAGAGAGAGCGTCAAGGGCGGCAACAACTATGCGGGCAAGACGGTCTATCTCATGGACAATATCAACCTCTCCTCCGTCGAGAATTGGGAGCCCATCGGGGAGTTCCGCGGCACGTTCGACGGAAAGGGGCACACCGTTTCAAATCTGAAGATCGACAGGGCGGAGGAGGACAACGTCGGGTTCTTCGGCAGCGTTCCCGACGGATATGTGAGGGACCTTACGCTCTCCAATGTGGATATCAAGGGAAAGAGCGCGGTCGGTGCGCTTGCGGGCGGCGCCTTCACCGTGAAGGAAATTTCCAAGGTCAACGTGTGCGGGAATATCAAGATCGAGGGAAACTATAAGGTCGGCGGGATCGTCGGCGAGAGCTACGGCAAGGTCACCGAATGTACCGTCGCGGGGGAGGACGGCAGCTTTATCAGGGGCGTATTCCTTGCGAATGACGTCGAGGGCGACAACATCGGCGGCATCATCGGCTACACGGGTGAACTCAACAATACGACGGAGAGCATCTGCGGATGCAAGGTCAGCGGTGTGACCGTCAGCGGCACGAGAAAGGTCGGCGGCGTTGTCGGCTATCTGCATCACGGGCAGGGCGTTGCGGAGTGCTGTTTTGAAAACGGCGTCGTCGAGTGCACGGCGGATGACAATTATATTCAGAGCAAGGGGATCCCCATGATCGCCGTGGGCGGAATTGCGGGACAGACGCACCATGAACGGACGGCTCAGACGATCAGGGGGAACAGCGTGAAGAACCTCACGCTCAAAGTTCCCAAGGGCTTCACCTTTGAAACAACCTGCGTGGGCGATGAAAAGCTCACGAGCGCCATTCTCGGCAATGCGCGAGGCTGTGACACGGAGGATGGCATCGCCCATGCAAAGACCATCACCGCGTCGGGGAACACGGCCGATGGCGTCACGTTCGAGGCAAAGCTCAACGGCGTCGTCTACAGCAAGTATGCGGGCGGAAGTTCTCTCTTTATCAGCGCAGTCACCGTCTATTCGGCCGAGGACCTTCTGAATGTGAAGGAATTGCAGGCGGCGGCGGAGAACAATGTCTTTAACCATGCGCAGGCGGGGGAAAACCACACGGCCGTGAACTTTGCGCAGGGTGGGGAGTTCGACTTCAACGGCAGAGAATGGACCCCGCTCGACGGCTTCCGCTATGACTATCTCGGCAACAATGCCGTCATCAAGAACATGACGATGGCTTCGGCGCAGTGGCGCGGCGGGTTTATCGGCAGCTTGGGGGATTGTATCGTAAAGGACTTCATCTTTGAGAATGCAACAGTTCTCGGCGAGCAGGTCGGCGTCGTCGCGGGGCATTCCGACAACGGAACCATCGAAAACGTAAGACTGAAGGGAACGATCTCCGTGAAGTACGAAAAGACTTCCCAGAATGAAGAGTGGCCCGCCGTCGGCGCGTTCCTCGGCGTGGTCGCCGCAAGCGCAAATATCGGGGAGAACGTCATCGTCGGCTCGGACGCGCAGGTGACGATCGACTACGGCGAGAATTTCAAGACGAAATGTGCAAAGTTTAACAGCCTGCTCGTCGGCTACCTTGCGAGCGGGGACGCCTCGCTCACGGGGGCTCCCGCCGAAGAGGACGGCGCGGAGATCGTTGTGAGAAATATGCCCGATATCGACGTCACCGATTCGGGGACCACGGTCCGTCCCGACGACGGCATGCAGCTTTCCCCCGGGACCGATCTCGTGATCGAGGGCGGCACCATCAAGCTCAGCCATACCGCTTTCAACTATTTCAACTCCAATGAGGGCGTTCTCTCGGGCAATATCACCTTCAGAAACGTACACTTTGTGGGGAATGTGGACGAAACGGGCACGGGCTATGTGCTGACGCTCGGCTTCAATTCCACGGCGACCGTGCTCTTCGAGGGCTGTACGTTTGAAAATATGTACTGTGCCGTGTATATCAACGCCAACGATACGGGAGATGCCAATGTGACGGTCAAGGACTGCACATTCACAAACACGAAGTGGGGCGTCGGTCTGAGCGATCCCGACAACAGGGACAAGACCGTCCATGTGACCTTTGAGGGCGCCAACAACGGCCTCTCGGAAGAGAATAAGTTTGAAAAAGTTTGAATCGGACTTGAATTGAGATTTTGAGAAGACTTGAATTGAGATTTTGAAGAACTTGAGTTGATATAAATACTGAGCCGCCGTGCGATTCTCATCGCACGGCGGCTTTTCTCCTGCCCCCCGCCCGTGCCCCCGCGCTCATCCTGCTTAGCCCGCTCATCTTGAGCCCTTCGCTCATCCTGACCTCGTAGTCGAAGGGGAAGGATCCCGTAAAAGCACCGGAGCACATTTGGGGACAACAACCCCTCAGTCACTGCGTGACAGCTCCCCTAAGAGGGGAGCCGAGGAGGCGGCGTCATGCTGAGAACGGGAGTGGAACGCAGTTTAAGGAGGTTGACCCGAAGCATCTCGCCGCACTATCAACATCGCCCCGCGAGATTCTTCGGGTTAAGTCATCGGACTACGTTCTTTCGCCGTTTCTCAGAATGACGCGGGGCTGGTTCCGTCGGTCTACGAGATCCGCTCGCTTCGCTCGGGATGAGGACGGGGCGCGGCGTCATGCTGAGAAGGGGAGTGGAACGCAGTTTAAGGAGGTTGACCCGAAGCATCTCGCCGCAAAGTGTTCGTATACGCCCCGCGAGATTCTTCGGGTTAAATCCCGTTCTTTCGTCCTGCTCCGTTTCTCAGAATGACGCGGGGGCTGGGTCCGTTGGTCTACGAGATCCGCTCGCTTCGCTCGGGATGAGGGGAGAAGCCACGCCTCGGGATGAGGACGCAGGGCTGTGTTTCCGACCCAGCATTCCCAATTACGTCACCCTGAGCAACGTCGAAGGGTCACCGCTTAATGATATCCTAACAATGTAAGTTTTGTTTTTAAAAGTTCATTTATGAGTGTGAGAAAAGAAAAAATCTCGAGGAGCCATTCAAGTTGCCTCGTTATTTCTCTTGACGAAGTCTGTCGATTCATGGTATAATACAAATTGTCTTTGTACATTGATCGGGATTGTAATTGCACAGTATGCAGCGAAAAAGTTTTTTTATATAAACTTAATGTAAGAATTTGGGACCGAAGTTTGTTCTCATGGGAACGGAGATATGACCGATTTGAACTAATCCATCAAAATATTTTTCTATTGAACGAAATTAAAATACAAAAAATGCGAGGAGCGTGCTATGACCTATATTGCTAAAATCATTGATACTATCAAAAGTATTAACTCTTATTGTTTTGAAATGGACGAATTGGAAAAATCTAATACGTTGCAGTATCAAAGCGAAAAGGCTTCAATAGAAAAACAAACGTCTGCGCTTATTGCCGATATGCAAAAGAAATATGAGGAGTATAAGAATAGGCATTTCGTTAGTATAAAAAACGAAATACAATCTTTGGTTGACCTCATTTCAAAAGATTATTCGGATGAGGTACATTCTTGCTCGGTAGACGTGTCTGAATTTAACGCTTCCACTTATGAGGAAAATGAACGGAAGTTGTTTGACCTTATCAGGACCTTGAATGGTTACATAAAAGACCTGAATAATGTTAACTTCGACGACTTAGTCCCTCCTGTTAAAGTAGAAGTGAACGGTGAAATATTTTTCACTTATGCGGGCAACAAAGCGAATGCAAAACTGTTTGACGTGAATAGTGAGTCAATGACTTCTATCGACGATCCGAAACCGATACGAGAACTTGTAAAAAGTATTTTGCCTTACTGTAAAAAGATCCAGGCTTGCATAGATGTTCTCTCGGCTCAATACGACAAACAGTTCAATATTGGCGGATTTAATTCCTATGTAAGAAGCAGCGCAACAGCTTGGCTTGCCGAATTAAAAGCTAAACTTGATACAGATTATTCTACTCGTTTTGATCAGTTGTTCAGGGACGAGAAAGCAAAGGCTATTCCTAAAACATTTTTTGAGCAACTGATTGCGGATGGAGCGGAAACGGATGTTGATATTGCGACCGGTTCTTCCGATTATAGAGAAGCAATTAACATCGGCGATATGAAGTTGCTCGTTGAAAAGCAAGCAAAACATTTGGATTACATAAATAACAGCCCCGTTCTACACAAGTATTTGCAGAACGGCTATTTGTCTGCCCCCTTGATCTTAAATTTGAAAGAGAAGGGAAACATACTTCTTAACATTGATGAAGAGAATTACAGCGAAGAAACTACTCGGTTTGTTAACCAGTTGATCGTTCAGTTTTTATTGGCATTTCCGGCAAACAGAATCACTTTCTGTTTAATTGACATTGATAACAAGATGGATTTCTCAAAATTTAAGAGTTTGACCCGTATCAACAATTCCATTTTGTTCAATGGCATTATTCGTGATGATAGACAGCTTGAAAACACCATCAAAGACATGGAGCAGACCATGTATAAAATCAATGATGATATTTTGAGCTATAACAGCGTTGAAGACATTTATCAATACAACAGAAGTTTTGAAGCAAATCCCCAAAATGTTCATTTATTTGTATTGGCAAATTTTCCGACGGGAATGAGGGACGATACCGCCAAAAGAGTATTGAAAGTGATTCAAAATGGTAAAAAAACGGGCATCTTCTCTATCATTATTAACAATACGGCTTGCCCGTTGAGCCCCGGCTATAAGCCTGCGGAATATTCACAGTTTATTGAAAATACAAAACCGTATTCGTTGGTCATAAATAAAGTATTCAATGAATTTAAGTTGGATTTAGGTATAGGGAATCATTTTGTTCCCAAGAAGGATATTTATATACCTGCACTCAATTCAATTATTGACATGCTCAAGGATAGCGCCGAAAGCAACAGACAGAAGGTTATTCCGCTTACGCAGATGTTTGAAGAAACAGACCGAATTGCAAATAGTCCCAAGGGGATCCCTTCGTCCGCTGAAGTTTTGGATATCCCCATCGGCGCGAGGGGCGGCGAGATTCAGAACCTATTGCTGAAAACAACCGGGGATGGATCGGCGCATGCGGTTTTAATTGGCGGGACCGGTTCGGGTAAATCAAACTTGTTGCATACGATCATCATGAGCGCTTGCTATAAATATAGCCCGGATGAATTGAATTTATATCTCGTAGATTTCAAAGGCGGCGTAGAGTTTAAGTTTTATGAAGCCAATAAAGTCAAGGCAAAACAGATGCCCCATATAAAGTTGACGGGCCTGACAAGCGACTTGGAAGACGGTGTGGCTATCTTAAATAATTTGCATAAAGAATTACGACGCAGAGAAGATGAGTTTAGAAAGTGCCGCGTAGAAGATATTGTCCAATATACGAAACTTGGCAAAAAAATACCCAGATTGTTCGTCATCATAGACGAAATCCAGGAGTTATTTGAGCAAGACGATAGGCTTGGGCAAAAGGCAATTGATATTCTTCGTGAGATCTTTAAGAAAGGGAGAGCGTTCGGCATTAACATTTTGTGGGCATCGCAAAATATACCGAAGGCGCCCGGCTTGAAAGATAAGGTGTTGAGCCAAATAGGGAATAGAATCAGTCTGCGCTTGAATGAACCCGAAGATGCATTAGACATTAAAATCGATCCCAAAGTTGTCAAAAACCTCAACCGCCCCGAAAAAGGATTGGGCGTCATCAACGACATTCGTTACGGGAATGACAGCATTGAATTTCGTGTTGCGTATGCGGAAACGAGTGAAAACAGACAGAAATATTCACAGGATATCATTGAAAAATGGCGCGGAGTGACGAGTTCCGTCGCACGGGAACCCTTGTTTATTGTCGGCGACGATGATGAGTCATCTCCCGTGGATGGCAACACGATTTACAATGTCGTTCCAAAGAAGGAAGATATTATCTCTAAATCTTTCGACAGTTACATTTTGCAGCTCGGACAAGATTATGTCACGGGTAAGCCTTTTGATATGCCTCTTGCTTTGCGTGAGAATAAGATGAATGTCCTGCTGACAGGATATGATGTTGAAATATTAAGAGATATGATGGGTTATTCGTTACTGTCTGTAATTATGAACCAGATAACGAATGCCGATTGCGTGAAGGAACATACAAAGATTTATTATGCTAACGGCGAGATGATCAATCCGAAGAACTCAAACGATCTTTTCAATGTTTTGCGTAATGATTTCAGTCAACTCATCGAAAATGTTTCTTCCACGGATCAGCTTCTCGAATGCATTAGGGCAACATATAAGGTTTATAAGCAGAGAAGTCTGGAATCGGATAGTTTAGAGTATGCAAAGGTATATACTCCGTATTTTATCGTGATTCATTCCATGCAAAGATACACCGATCTCTTTGCCGAAAATCCCATGTTGCAAATTTCCGCCGCACAAACTTCCCACGCAGCGCCTGCAGTGCAGCAACCTGTGATGCAGCCCAACACAGACAAGTTGGCGGAAGCGAGTGCGTTCTTTGCGGCAGGCAATGCAATGAGAACATCTGCGCATATACCCACGCAAAAATCCAAAATGCCTGACAGTATTTATTTTTCGGATGCATTTAAGGAAATGCTCAGCAGAGGCGGTAAATTCGGAGTTCATTTTATAATTTCGATTGACAACCCGTTAGCTATAACGGCAATTAAGAATGATATTCCCGAAACTATGTATAAGGTATTCGTTAAGGGAACGAATTCCAACGTTGTCACACAATTGTTGGGCGACTACAAGGCATCAAGCAGCCTGAATAATCCGAAGGTTGCGCTCGTTGCCGTTCAGGATGAACGTACCAAGATTAGGGTTTATCGTTATGATGAAGCTGCCGACGAAACTTGGTATAAGACGCTATGCGCCAACTATCGTGCGTTGATGGAGAATCTTTTATGAGCGCAGAAGAAGTAATTATCAACGAGCAGGCTTTGGCGGATGTAGCAAGCGGCATAACCGCCTATGTATCCTCAATGAGAGAAGCAATCGAGGCCGCCGTGAGAAGTATAAGGGCGAACGGTAGCGAATGGGCTGATGAAGACTTTGATTCATTAGTTTCAGCGATAAGTTCATTTTTGCAAGATGTTGAGGGCGTCGAAAACGCCGCCGCTCAGCTCATTGAAAGAATCAATCATAAAATCAGTGCAATACATGTATTGCATAGTATGAAAATTTAAAGGAGATCATTATGGGACAAATCAAACTTTCCAAAGATGCGTGTATGAGAGCCATCACCTATTCCAACGAGGCGAACGAACAGCTTATGACAAACATAAGCGTGATGGATAATAATGTCAATTCACAGTTCGCCGGATTGCAAGACCCTGCGTTTAACCGCTATTTGGAACTTTCAAGTCAAATGCAAGGGATGTTAAAGCAAATCGGTGGAAAAATGGAAGCCATCTCCGAATACTGCCAGTCTGTGATTCGTTGGATGGACGATTATAGTGAGTCTTAAGAGGGAGGAGATAGATCATGGATATTTTAGATTTAAACCCGGAAGTGCTTGAATCTACAGCAGGCGTTATTGAAGGATATTGCAATAGACAAAAATCTATCATGGCTGATTATTTGAGCAATACATCTTCTTTGTCTTCAGAATGGACGGATGACCAAACCCTGGGGCCGTTGCTCGAGGAAATTAAGCAAATGAAAAGCGCCGTGGAAGGCGTCATGGATGAGATTTTGTCTACTTATCCTAACTACTTTAGGGGCAAAGCAGAGCAGATCAGGAATAGGCCCAAATTTTAATTATTATGGAGCAATTCGGAGAGTTTACAGAAAATATCGATCATCTCGAGAGCAGTTTGAGCGCAGTCAAATCTGTTTGGGTAGACCAAACGGCTATGACTTTTGACGAGATCAATGAAAACATGAAAGTCTTTGTATCGCAAATAACTGCGTATAAGGAAAACACGATTGCGGGTTATAATGCTGTAAAAGCGAATTATAATGAAACCGAATTTGAGAATGAGTTGAACCGGTTGGGTACAAGGGTAGCGGCGGTGTAGTATGGGAAATTTGATTACTACATTTTCTGCCGTAGGCAATTATGCGGATAGTTGCTCCAATGAATATTCTGCGATTTTGACGCGAGGCAATGAAACCTTATCTCGCGTCGAAGAAATGTATTATGAAGTGCAGGCGGATTCTGAAAGGCTTGCACAGCAAATAATGCGCGGCAGACAAATGCTGGACGAAATTCAATTAAAAGTTGAAAAATATCAAGCGTTAATGGAAGATGCCGCCGCCGAGGTGGATCGTTGCGATGCGGAGATCGACTATGTGTTGAGTCATCCCATTCAAAAAACATATACGGACGAAAACGGTAACGATTATACTGTTGAGGAGATCGACGAGGCGGCATTAGCTGCGGCAGAAAGAGCGAGAGCTCAAGCGCAAGCTATATATGAGCAGTATCGAGCAAAATATGAAGAAGCCTCGGCGATCATGTACGAGGTTAGTATAACTGTCAGTCGATTTGAGCAGATCAAACATGGAATCGATGCTGTTGCGCAATCAATACAAGCAGATATTTTTGAGATCAAAAAATACATAAATGCTATCGAGAATGAAAGCAATTATAACTTAACGACCATACAAGGAGCGTTGGACAGCATAGGTGCGTACCTGGCAAGCAAGCCAATTTATATGCCTGCTGGGGCAAACTTTTCAGACTATTCTGGAAGTGCTGGTTCTTCCGAGGGTGGGGGATCCAGCGGCTCGAATGTTGGAGTGGATTCAACAGATTCGGTGGATTCCAAAGGTGGAAGATTAAGTAAGATCTTCGGCAAGAAGAATAGTGTAGAAAAATCGTTAAAGGGAGTAGAACACAGACCCATTAAAACCGCTTCTGCGGACAGGACAGAAGAGCAAATTATTAACGAAGTAAGCGGTGGTGATATGACGGAAGGTTCGTGTTCATCTTTGGCGTTTGCATATGCGGGGAATAAAGCCGGATATGTCGTCTATGATTTCCGCGATGGACAAAGTCGTAGCGTTTTCTCATCACGAGACACAATAAAGCATATTGCTACTTTGGAAGGTGTTAAGTCTACAATTGAGGTTGGAACGAACGATGGTGTGTGCGCAGAACGCTTGATGAGTAAAATGGAGCCAGGGAAAGAATATTATATGGCTACTGGCAGACACGCAGCTGTTGTTAGGTTGAAACCCGATGGTGGATATCAATATTTGGAGTTGCAAAGTGAAATTTCAAGCGATAACGGTTGGCAACCTCTAACACAACGCGCCTTATACGAAAGATTTGGTTGTGATGATGGGCATAAAACCGAGTGGTCTAACTATCTGATTCAGATCGATTCATTAAAGGGCAATACAGAGTTTTTGAACCTATTAGGTTATATCAACACCGACAAATCTGCACAGGTGAAAGGGGGAAGCGGTCATGTCAGATAATCCATTAAAGTTTTCGTGGATTGAAAATCCAGAAACGGTAGGTGAAATGCTGTTCACCTTTGACGGAAAGCAAATCTTTAATCTTTATCGTGATTATCCGTATGCTCTTACACCAGAGCAAAAGCAAATTTTTGATGAGGCGAACCCCTTCTGGGCGCACTATTTTCGCAATCGGAAATATGACAAATAATAAGAAAATCGTGGGTACTATATGGATGACCTTGTTTTAGATGCGGAATCTTTATTTAACATAGCCGATATTATTGATGGCTATTGCGCAAAGCAACGAGAAATTGTGAACGTTTTTTATGCGCAAATTATGGCTCTTGAATCGGAATGGAGAGATGATGAAACGTTTGGCTCCTTGGTGGAAGAATTAGATTCTTTAAGGGCACAAGCTATTTCTATTCTCGACGAAGTATACGAAACATATCCCAAATATTTCAGACAAAGAGCGCAACAGATTTTGGAACGCCCGGTTTATCGCGCTGAACCGCTAATTATAACTGCTCCTGCAACCGCCGCGGGTAGTCACCCTATGAGCGCGAGTAAAGGAAGAACGGAATATTCAAGCATTGCTGAATATTACAATGCACATCAATACATGATAGGAGATTATGATATCTATTCAAAAGATCCCGTTTGGCGTGCTTTAATGAGAAAGGAGCATCCCAACACAAAACTTCCGGCGTACAGTAGTTTAGATGAATATTTTCAAGCACATGGGTATAGCCAAGAAGATGTTGATAAGTTTTCAAATGACCCCGACTGGCAACAGGTAATGGCAAATAGTGTACATGAAAATATTGCTACATATCTACAGAAGACAGACTATATATCTGTAGAGAAATGCGATTCTATCCGGACTTCAGAGGAAATAGTTAGTGAATTGGGCGGCGGAGATTGTACATCTGGGTCTTGTTCATCATTGGCTTTTGCTTATGCGGGCAATAAAGGCGGATATAAGGTATTAGATTTTCGTGATGGCGAAAGCAGAAAGTTTTTCTCGGAAAATGAAAACATACAAGTAATTGCAGATATGCCCGGAATCGAATCGAAGACGATTTTTGGTAAGAATGATATAGAGTGTGCCCAACAATTATTAAGTCAAATGGAATCTAATAAAGAATATTATTTGGCAACAGGCGAACACGCTGCAATTGTAAGAAAAGGAAAAACTAATTTCGAATATCTCGAATTGCAATCACCAAATGACAATGGCTGGCATGAACTAACGCCGGAAAAATTACATGATAGATTCGGTTGCGAACAAATAAGGAATAATGATTTACCCAATTTTCTTATAGATGTTAATTCGATGGCAAATTGCAAAAATTTTATATATGTTTTGGGATATATAAATACAGCTGAAAGCAAGCAAAGGAAAGGAGAGTTAGGAGATGTCAAATAAAAAGCCTGTAGCCGAAGATTTTCATTGGATAAGCAACCCTGAACAGAAAGGGGAAAGACTATTTACATTTGGCGGTCAAGTATATAGTTTGTTTAAGGACTATCCATACAAGTTGACTGAAGATGAAAAACGTTTATTTGACGAATTGAATCCTTTTTGGGCAGATTTTTTTAGAGACCGCAAATAGCTTGAGGTGCAATTATGGATAGGATCAAAGTTTCTGACGCTGCATTAAGCAGTTCAGCGGCTGCTTTGCAGCAGTTGGGAGATCAAGCCACCGGGATATCTTCAAGTTGTGTTCAGCAGGTGACTGCCCAACTTTCTGAGCTTGAATCAAATTTTAGAAAAGAAGTGGCCCAATTTCTTGAGGAAGTAAAATCTCTCAATCAGAAAATTAAGATATGTGTTGATGAAAACGTTTCGGCGATCGCAAATAGAATGACAAATTTAGCAGAATATGAGACCCATACATATCAACGCAGAAATATTGGCTAAAGAGGTTCAGCATGAATTTTACGAATACCATCAAAGCTGAAACGGATCAGAAATACAAAAAAATGCTTGACGGTGCTACCGAAGCGCCGTTTGCCGCTACTCCCGAGATATCTTCCAGGACAACATACAGTACGAAGAGGGAAAAATATTACGGCCGCTTGAACAGCGAAAAAACAGCTTATAACAATGCCTTGTATCAAGTAAAAAATAATCGCGATAGAAGATTGAGTTATGAGCGGGAAAGAGCAATCGAAAAAGCGCGCAGAAGATTTAACCGTTGGAAGGGATGGAAGACTTTTATCTTCTTGCTCCCGCTCTTCTTGTGTGCGGCCATTGGTTATGATGTTTTCAATCCACAGGGGCAGATAATCAAGATCCAAACCATGGAAAGTTTTTCTATTGGTTGGGCAATAGCGCTTTATGTGATTTTCTGTATTATTTCGCTAATATGTTCCATCACATTTATTGTTAAAATGCACCATAATGAGTCTTTCAGAAGTGGCATAAAGACTTATAATGTGTTGGCTTCTCTTGTGTTGATTTTTTGTATAGGACTGGTAGCGACAAATCTTTATTTTGTTGCTCAAAGTACAAGCAGTTATAAGATAACCCTTTGGGGCGGAGATGAATCTGAAATCAAATATGTAGAAAAAGGGGAATCAATCACCTTGCCGGGCAGTTCCAAAGCGGATGTTGATAATGATACATATGTTACAAAGTATACATTTGATGGTTGGCTGATCGATGGTAACGTTTACAAAGCAGGCCAAAAATATGAACCCACTGCGAATACAAATATTGAAGCCAAGTTTACTGCGACGGATTGGGCGACTGTAACCGTTTACCGAGAAAATGCATCTATCACTTTGTCATATGACGGAAAATCCGCTTCCCCTGCTTCGGGGGAAAAAATTGAAATTAAAGTTGGGACCTCTATCACGGTGACGGCATCCTTTTCGTATTCGGACACTTCATTCTTGGTTGGCGGAAGTTCCGCTAAGAGCCCTTATACTTTTACGCTTACAAAACACACAAGCATAAGCGCATCAAGTTCCGACCCGGGATGTTTAGCCGAAGGGACTATGATTACATTGTATGATGGTTCAAAGAAAGCTGTTGAAGATTTGACGATGGGGGATGTACTGGCAGTATTTAATCATGAAACAGGTAAATATGAAGCCGCTCCATTATTGGCCAATATTCACGCAGGCGAAGAAGCGCAATGGTATGATGTTATAAACCTCTGCTTCTCGGATGGAACGACTTTGCGTATTATCGATGAGCATGGCTTGTTTGATAAAACCTTGAATAAGTATGTCTATATCAGAGAAAGCAATTTCCAAGAATTTATAGGGCATACCTTTGTTGCTACCGGTATGGCCGATGGCGGAATTGAAAGCCGTATGGTGGTTTTAACTTCTGCTTATATCACGAATGAACATATCAAAATTTACAACCCCGCATCGGTTTGGCATATAAACGTGATCGCGAACGGTATGTTGACGCTGTCGGCGGGTATGGTAAATCTTTTTGATTACGATGAAAGTATGCAATACGATCTTGCCGCAATGATGCGGGATATAGAACAGTATGGTCTGTATACTTATGAAGATTTTAAAGACTATGTACCGCTCGAAGTTTTCGAGATATTCCCTTTCAAATATTACAAAGTAGCAGTCGGGAAAGGGTTGTTTTCGTTCGATCAGATTCTTGGGTTGATCAACTTGTATTATGATGTAAATTCAATAAGATAATAGCGAGGATTTTATGCAGTTTAAGGACACTGTATTGGGTGATATTGAAACTAAATACTTCAATATGCTTCAAGGCGAAACTCCGACACCATTTTCGTTTGATGTGTCATTTATCTCTCGGAATACATATTCTGCCTCCCGTGACGGTTATCAGCGTAGGCTCAAAGCGGAGATGCAACAATACAATTCCGCATTAGATACCGTGCAGAGAAGACGTAGAGAAAGACTCATTGAAGAAAATAAATTTAAGGAGGCAAAAAGAAGGGATCGAAAGCTCTATGCCCCTTGTCTCCTCGTCTTTTTGATAGCGATTGCAGGCTTATTTCTCATAATTCATTTTGCGATGAGGAATGGTATTGCTTACTGGGCAAGGGAAGTTATTGTTGAAGAAACGAGTTTCAAATGCTTTTTTGCATTGTTTTCTCAGTATCAAGATAACACCGGCTTTGAAGTCGGGATCACGGCGATGGTATTAGCATGCGCTTTGTGGCTGGGGCTGTTGATATTCGCTATCGTAAAGCGTGTAAGAGATGATGAGTGCGGCGGGCTTATTGGCTTTTTATTGGGCGGTCTTCTTATAGGCGGACTACCCGTCACATTGCCTTTTTTAGCGATCCGATTACTGTTTGTAGGATTAGGATATGTTGTCTATTTTTTGTTGACGCCATATGGATTGCTCGTTTTGGGCGGTATCGCTGCGATCCTTATTATCATTTTGGGAAGAAAGATACAGCTTAAAAGATTCAAGACGCTTTTGTCTTTCACGATCATCATTGCATTGGCATTTACATTAGGTTTCTGGTATTTCAGCAAGGATATCAATGTCGAAGGCCGTGAGTATTATAATGCGCATAATGGTTTTTCGTTTGAAACGGCAAAAGAATTATCGGTCGGGGAAAGCGGTTATGCTCTGTTATATGAGGGCAACACTGCATTCTATTTTGTGATCACTCCCGAGGGAAGCGGGAAATATAAGATCTCCTCAGAGAGCGGTGAGTGCATTTCCGTTTATTTGTATTTGTCAGATCATTCATCTCTCCAGAGTGATACGGATGAAGATATTTCTATGGAAGTTTCCATGACTGCGGATACAACATATTATTTGAAAGTACTTCCCAAGGAAAGCTATCATGGCCATTATATGGTATCCTTCTTGAAAACATGAACGCGAAGGTTCCTCAATCAGAGGAACCTTCTGACATTTATTCAGTAATCGTTTTGCGACGGAATGAGGTGGGATAAAGGAGAAAAATCTGTCTAAAGGATGCATGGAGAAATTGTTGCAGCATCGTTCGCGAACGGCGAGCCGCTGTTTGATGTCTTCAAAGGTATGGAATCGGTAAAAATTTTTCGGCTCATACCTTGACAAAATTTATGGGACAGGCTATAATATCTCATGGAGGTAAAAAATGGAAACAACACAAAAAAAAGGCAACAAAACCTTTACGGTCGGCTTGATTTTGCTCGTCATTTTCGCCGTGATCACGGTCCTGAGCTTCGTGTTCTACAACCAGATCAACGACCCCGTAGACGGTTGGTTCCCCCTGTATGAAAGGGACCCTGATAATCCAGATGTCCTTAACCCCATCACGATGAGCCCGCTTCTGAAATTCATTTTCTCGATCATTCCCAAGCTCATCGGCACGGCAAGGATCCTCTTTATCACCTTACTCGTTCTCTATATCGTCTGCTCCATCATCAAGGCAGTCTTTAAGGGAACGCCGAGAAGGATCACCATCGGCAGACTTGTCAACAGCATCGTGAAGGTCGTGATTTGGGTCGTCTGCGTCATCGCAGTGCTCGCCGTTTGGGGCATGAATGTGGGCGCACTCATCGCCAGTGCAGGCGTTCTTACGCTCGTCGTAGGCCTTGGTATGCAGAGCCTCATCGCCGATGTCGTTGCGGGCATCTTCCTCGTCTGCGACGGAACCTTGCAGGTGGGGGATATCGTCACCATCGACGGCTGGCGCGGCACGGTCCAGGAGATCGGCATCCGCAATACCAAACTCATCAACTACAGCGGCGATATCCGCGTCGCCAACAACTCGACGATCAAGATCTTTGTCAACCAGAGCAGAGAGGACTCCTATCCCACCGTGCTTGTGGGCATTCCCTATGAGGAAAATTTGCAGCATGTGAAGGAAGTCTTTGAGGCGAACAAGGGCAGGATCAGAGAAATGTGCCCGTCGCTCCGTTCGGATATTGATTTCAACGGCGTGGAGGAGCTTGCCGATTCGAGCGTGAATCTGCACTTTGGCGCCAAGTGCGACGAGAACGATTTCTTTGCCGCCCAGCGTCAGATGCGCGGCGCGATCAAGACGGTGTTCGAGGAGAATGGCATCTGTGTTCCCTTCCCGCAGGTCGATGTACATATGGACCAAAAGAACTGAATCTAAAACCCAAAAGCCGTCGCTCCCCGCGGCGGTTTTTTTATACAATTCTCGCCCCGATGTTAGCGGCGTCATGCTGTTCTGTGAGGTGTGGCTGCTCCACGGGATGAGGGTGGGGTGCGGCGTCATGCTGAGAAGGGGAGTAATACGCAGTCTAAGAGGGCAGTACCGAAGCATCTCGCCGCATTGTGTGTATACGCCCCGCGAGATTCTTCGGGTTAGGTCGTCGGACTTCGTTCGTTTTCCGTTTCTCAGAATGACGCGGGGCTGGTT
>CANQUY010000015.1 GCA_947627125.1 uncultured Clostridia bacterium | reverse complement strand
GGGAGCAGGGGCCGCCGCGTCATTCTGAGAAACGGAGCAGGACGAGAGGACGGGGACTAACCCGAAGAATCTCGCGGGGCGCAAACAGACATAATGCGGTCGTTGCCCACCCCCCTACCCCCCTCCGCGGGAGGGGGCACTGACTTCGTACAACTCCCCTTCTCAGCATGACGCCGCGGGCGGTCCGACTACATATGGAATACCTCGAAATTCTTTTGATGTTCATCAAGGCGTTTGCCGTGGGCGGGCTCATCTGCATGATCGCGCAGATCATCATCAATTTTACCGACCTCACCGCCGGCAAGATCCTTGTCCTCTTCATGCTTGCGGGAGTCGCATTGACCGCGCTCGGCCTCTATCAGCCCCTTGTCGAATTCGCAGGGGCGGGAGCCACCGTTCCCATCTCAGGCTTTGGGTATCTCCTCGCCAACGGCGCAATGCGCGGGGCGGAAGAGGGCCTCTTCAAGGCTCTCACGGGCCCGCTGGCGGCGGCGAGCGCAGGCGTTTCCGCGGCGGTCGTTTTTTCCTTCCTCATGGCCTTAATTTTTAAATCGCACACAAAATATAATTAAATTTTCAATTCTGCCCCGAAAATTTGTTTTAAATTATCATTTTTGCAGTATTCAATGTAACAAAGATATATAAAAATAGACCAAATTCCAAGAGTGTATATTTACCCTATGCGCTCAATGTTATATAATATAGGTTGTAAAGGAATGCGGCGGAATGTCATCCCGTCGTATCTCTCAATAAAAAAACAGGAGGAAAAAGATGACAAAGAGAAGAACGATCCTTGCAGTCGTCCTCGGTTTGATTATGGTGCTCTGCCTTTCCCTCGCCGTTGCTTGCGGCGGCACAGAGGCCGAAACCGAAGTCGTCAAATGGACGATCAACGACAAGGAGCATGTTACAGTCACTGTCAACGACAGCGCCGAACTTCCCGAAACCTACACAGTCGGCGAAACGCTCACCTTTAAGGTCGTGCCCGCTTCCGGCTACGATGTTGTGGTGAAAAACGGCAGAACGACTTTGAAGGGGACGGACAACGTCTATTCTATCGAAGTCAAGAAAGGGAAGAGCGCCAACGATATCGCCATCACCGTCAGTAGGGCGATCGCGTCGGTTGCCGTTACGAAGAATCCCACAAGAATGACTTATTACGCGGGAGAATTCCTCGATGAAACGGGCATGGAAGTCAGCGTGAACTATGCGACGGGAGAATCCGAAAAGATAGAAAAAGGCTACGTCGTCACATATCCCTCTGGCGGTGCATTTACCTTTGGCGACACCTATTTCACCGTTACCTACGGCGGAAAGACCTCCGAGAAGGTCAATTTGACGGAACCCGTTGTCGGCAAAATCACCATCGATGCCACCGGCGGCTCGATCGATACAAAGTATTCCGATGCGTTGAAGGAAACTTATACCGATATCAAACAGGTCACCAACGAAAACGGCAAAGTGACGTTCACCTTTGATAAGGCGCTCGAGAAAGAAATAATCCTGCCCTCTGCGGAATATATGAGCCGCGGCACGGAAGGGGACTATCAATTCCTCGGCTGGAACAATGGCAACAATGAGGCAGCTCTCTCGATCCCTGCCAAACTTGACGTCAGCGTCACTTACACCGCACACTGGAAAGCAAACCTCGTCACGCTCGAAAGCATTGGTTACGAACAGGGAGCCGGCAGCGACAGCGGCAAAGTGTTCCTTGTTGTGAATGGCACTTTCCGTGCAGCCAATTCCTTCTATCTGTATTTCTATGAAGGAAACGCCAAAGTCGAATTGAAGGGCGATACGATGAACGGCACACGCGGCCAGAAGTTCACCATGAAATACGACATGAACAATCTTGGAAATGCAAGATGGGGCGATAATGGCGAGAACGACTACTTCGGCAAGTGGATGGATATCAAATTCGTCGCTGAGGCAGAAGGCGTCAAAGACGAGCAGGAGATCAACCTGAACGACTATGCTGCGCAGGGCTTTGTCGATACCAACCAAGTCATGCACAACGACGATTATACGTTCTCCTTCCAGGTCTATACACCGGATGGAAGCACAGACCGTTATCTCAAGGCGGTTGTGAACAGGTATATGCCTCCGATCACGATCTCGCAGGATGGCGATAACGTCGTATTCTCGGGAACCCTTCTCGGCGAAACGGCACAGCAGGCAAAGACGGTTGAGATCGACTATTGGGGCTCTTCGTCCGTCGTGGGCAGCGGAACTGTAGAGGACGGAAAATACTCCGTCAGCCTCGCTCTTGCCGATATGCCTTACACAACCACCATGTATTTCCACCTCAAGGTTTTGAATGAGGGCGAAGAGATCGTGTTCAGCGCAGGCGCACCCGAACACAACCTTCTCAATTCGTGGATCGCTACAGATGACACCTTCGTTTCCGGCGAGAAGCTCGGCAGCCTTGACGGTATCCGTACGTCGTTTGCCAGTGCAGACAATACGAGAGTGCTCTATATCGGCTACGGCGAATGGGGCGCCATCGTCGGCTGGCTCGTCAACGAATCCATTGCCGAAACAGATGCCACGCTCGAGATGAAGAGCGACAAGGGCTACTATGTTGTTACCGGTACGTGGAATACAGAGAAACTCCAAAAGGCAGAGGTAGAAAACCTTCTCAAGGAGAAATATCCCGCTCCCGTCATCAAGGCCAGCGACTTTATCGGAACGCAGCATGTTGACACAGTTTGGAGCAGAACATTGGACGAAGGGAACCTCATCATTGAAATCAACGATAACGGCACCTTCAAGGTTTCGATCGAACTTCCTCCTGTAGGAGAAGTGAAAGACGGCCTCGCGCTCTATCTCCAATATGAGAACGTAGACGGCAAAAATATCTATCAGGGAAGCATCAATGTTCATAAGGATTCGCCCGTAACGATCGGGACGATGACATACACCTTGGACGTTGCGTCGGGCTACTCAGGAGAAAAACAGTCTTGGGCAAACGGCATGATCCTCATCAGAACGGAGGACAGCACGTCGAAGAGCGCAACCTTTGAAAAGATGGCGCTCAAGGTCGATAACTTTGCATCTCCCACGAAGGTTTACTACGTCGTGACGGTCAAGGTAAAGAACTACACCCTTGATGATGTGAAGAAGTTTGTGCTCGGCAATATCGACAGCAGCACGCGCGACCTGTACGAACAGGATCCCGCAAAGGCGAAGTGCGTCGATGAAGAGAATCATCTCTATGAAATTTGGTTCGACGTCACCGAATGCACCGACGAGCACCGCTATATGAAACTCTTCTTTATGGAATCGGGGACGACGGCTGAGCTCACCGAAGGAAGTCTTGTTGTGGAGCTGAAGGAACCGAGCCATGTTTACGACGGTCTGTATGCAGTCGTCGGCGGCAAGAAGTATTCGATCGTAAACAAGGGCGATCCTTATTGGGATTTCGCTGCCCTCATCGTGACGGATGCCGAGGAGGGCGATACGAACCCGCCCGAGGTCGATCCCGACTATTCCCCCAAGTCGATCAGTTTGCTGGATGACGTTGACGTTGACCTTGTTGAGGACGGCGGCAAGCCCTGCATCGTTGTGACCGTTAAGGCGACAGGGTACACGGACGACGAACTGAAGGCCGCTGTGCAGTTCGGCAACGTGGATGCGGGCGACAAAGATAACCCAGACGACGATTTTGAATGGAAATCCGCTTGCATCAAAGTCGAAAAGAATGGCGAGAACTATAAGCTGTATTTCGATTTGACGGGCATCAAGGTCGGCGGCGACGGTCGGCTTTGGTCGAATCTCTTCATCAACGATGCCAAGACCGAGATCCATGACTACGACCATTCCACCCACGGTAAGTATATTATTGTCGGCGACAACAAATACGAAATCGAGTGCACGGGCGACAACGGAACATGGAATATCCCCTGCATTAAGGTCGGCGATCCCACAACGCTGACGGCGACTTCTGCAGACCTCGTTGTGGAGGATAATAAAGTTTACCTCTCCATCTCAGGTAACGCCACGAACGGCACCGCTGCCGAGACCGATAAGGCTAAAATTCAGAAAGCATTCTCGAACTTCTTTGTGGACCTTCAGATGCGCGGCGACAACTGGACTTCCAACAAATTGGTAAATCCCGTTCTCACCATCAACGAAGACGGCACTTGGACGGCCAAGTACGATATTACCGATATCGCAGTTCACGGCAATCCCTATACCTGCCACTTCGGCGGAGCCCAGAGCGACCTGAAGCTCCCCACAACTGTCGCACAGGACGGCAAGAGCGTTACTTTGAACGGCAAGAAGTACACCCTTGTCAACAAGTACGGCGCAACGGAAGAAAAAGACAACTGGGGTGTCGTATCTGTCTTGATCCAGAACGAAGCATAAGAACCTCGGCAGAGGGGAATGTCCCTTGCCGAAAAGAGCAAAAGGGGGGCGGCGCATACGCGCCGCCCTTTCCTTATGCCCTCGCCCGCGCGCTCACGCCGCCCCGCCGCGTCCCTCTCTGTGCAGTCCGCCCCGCGCGCCGCGTCATTCTGAGAAACGGAGAAGGAACGAAGTCCGACGACTTAACCCGAAGAATCTCGCGGCGAAAGTCCGTAATGCATGCGGCGAGATGCTTCGGGTTAGCTTCCGTAAACTTCGTATTACTCACGTTCTCAGCATGACGCCGCCGCGAGGTCCGTAAGGCATGCGGCGAGATGCTTCGGTACGGCTTTCGTAGACTTCGTTGTACTCGCGCTCTCAGCATGACGCCGCTTTGCTTATGTCACCCCGCTGCCCCCTCCTTGGGGGGAGCGGAACAAAGTCCATGCCCCTCCCGAGGAGGCCCCATCCATGCCCCCTCCCGAGGAGGGGGGTAGGGGGGTGGGCGATCACCATACGGTTTTAAAATGTGTACATTGACAGCGCGGGCAAAAAATGTTACAATGATAGCATGAAAAAGCATACCATTCTTTTGGCGGCGGTCTTTACACTCTCCGCCCTTCCCGTGGCCGCATGCGGCGGTGGCCACACCGACACCGTCCGCACCGACCCGCTGGAAGCGTTTCAAACGTTCGGCCTCACAGATGGCGTCCTCGTCAAGACAGATGACGGCGCAGCCCATATCCGCTGGGCGGAGGAGCAGGACGCGGAAAAGTACATTCTCTACCATTCTCCAAGCCGTTTCGGGACGTATGAACGGCTCGGCGAGGTCAAGGAAGCGACCGAGTTTGTGACGGAAGAACACATTTACGACTATTTCAAAGTGACGGCAGTGGTCGGCGGCGAGGAGGCCGAGGTCGGCGCTTCGAGTGCCTTTGCGGAAAGCACGCTGATTGCCTCTCCAAACGACGACATGGCCAAGCTCGGATCCTATCTCGAAGAAACCCATGCTGCCCTTGAAACGGCAAACGTGGGGCAATTTTCTTCGCAGCGGGCGGCCATTCTCTTCCTCGGCGGCGAATACGACCTCACGGTGAAGGTCGGCTACTACACCTCGGTGAACGGCCTCGGCGCTCTTCCCGCCGACGTTTCCTTGGGCGGCGTGTATGTGAGCGACAGAGTTCTCTCCAATCAGAATGCGACCTGCACCTTTTGGCGGAGCGTGGAAAATGTCAGCGTGCGCTCTGACGTCGTGTGGTCCGTTTCGCAGGCAACGAGCTTCCGCCGCGCGGAGGTGAAGGGGGATCTTTCTCTCTCCTACGGCGGGTGGGCGTCGGGCGGTTTTCTCGCAAATACGGCGGTGACGGGGAGCGTTCACGGCAGTTCCCAACAGCAGTGGATGACCCGCAACACCGCGGCGAAGAGCTTTGACGGCGGCTCCTACAACATGGTCTACGCGGGCTGTGAGGGGAACATCGGCAGCGACGCGTGGACGGAGAGGAGCGGCAAAGTGACAAACCTCGAAACCACCGAGCGGATCGCCGAAAAGCCTTTTTTGTACTGCGAGAACGGCCGCTACAGCGTGTTCGTTCCGCATGTTCAGGAGAATACAAAGGGGGTCACGTGGAAAAACGGGCTCTCTTTCGAGGCGGGGGAATCTCTTCCGCTCGACAAATTCTATATCGCCGATGCAAGGTATGATACTTCCGCCACGCTGAATGCTGCGCTCGACAGCGGCAAACACCTCCTGTTCACCCCGGGCAACTATCTCCTCGACGAGCCCCTTGAGGTGAAGATCGACGGCACCGTGCTCCTCGGCATCGGCTATGCGACACTGAAGATCTCTAATGAAAACAGCGAGGCGGCGATCAAGGTGGGGGACGTCGGCGGCGTCAGAATTGCGGATATCCTCGTCGACGCGGGGCCTTTCAGCAAAAATATGGTCGTCGTCGGGACGGAAAATTCAGCTTTGGACCACAGAAACGACCCGACCGTGCTCTCCGACCTCTATCTCCGCATCGGCGGCGTGGAGAACGTGCACACCGAAACGGAAACCGCCCTCGTCATTCATTCCAACGACATCATCGGCGACAATTTTTGGATCTGGCGGGCGGACCACTCGCAGGGCGTTGCGTGGGAGGACGAGGAAACGGAGCGGGGGACCAATTTCGGCAATCCCGCACAGACGGGCATTGAGGTCAACGGGGACCGCGTGATCTGCTACGCCCTCATGGTGGAACATTTTGAGGACTTTCAAACGGTTTGGAAGGGGGAGGACGGCGCCGTCGTCATGTATCAATCGGAAACGCCCTACCGCGTGCCCGACCAGCTCTATTGGACCTCCCACGAGGGCAAAAAGAACGGCTGTGCGAGCTATAAGGTGGACGATAGCGTCAAGCGGCACAGAGGGGTCGGGATCGGCATCTATTTGGTCAATTATTCCAATATGACGCTCGAATCGGCGATCGAGGTCCCCGAGGGAGAGGGAATCGTGATGGAGCACCTCATCACTTGCAGCTTTGCGGCAGGGGACAGCGCGAGCATCACCCATGTCGTCAACGGCTACGGCGAAACGGTCGGCGCAGGCTTTGCCGCCAACGCCCGCGTCCCCAAGTACCCGATTTGAAGTTTTCCTGCCCCCCACCACCGCCTATGGCGGAGCCTCCCCCCATTGGGGGGAGGCTTTTCCTGCCCGTGCATTCCGTCCCGCCCCGCTCATGCTGGCCCGCCGCGTCATTCCGCCCCGCTGTTCTGATTGCGTCATCCTGAGCGAAGTCGAAGGATCACCGCAGCAAAATAAGGTGATGGTTCGACTATGCTCACCATGACGTGATTTAGAATGCCGCCGTAATTGCCCTTCCCGAAGGGGCGGCGCATACAAAAACACCCGCCTGCAGAATGCAGGAGGGTGTTTTTGTAACTCAATTATTCATCATGATTAGTTTCTTCGGGCGGTTGTTCCTCGAACGGAGCCGAGGTTCCTGCCGCCTCACCGCTTTCAGCCTCTGCACCTGCGCCCTGAGGACCTGCGGGTGCCGCTGCTTTGTCCTTCTTTCGAATTGCAAAGAACACCCAAACTGCACAGCCTGCAATGACGACTGCATCGACAACGCCGATGATCGTCCACAGAGGGAATTCGGCACGTTCGGTACGGCCGCTTTGCAGTTGGTCGTTTTCCGGCACATAGGCGCTCGCGACCGCCTGAGCATTGAGGATGGTATAGAGGATATGATGCGTCGCCTCACGGAGTTGCGCTCTGCAAGCTGCGGAGTCTGTGGAGGCGCTATAGGTGGCATTGTGTTGCCAGCCGGACATCCAAAGGTCGCCGCCTGCACGTATCATCTGATCGCCGTTCATGAAAGCTGTGTGGTCGGAATAGTCCGTGAGGATTGTGCCGTTATAGTGCCATTCGTTGCGGAGAATCTGCGTGATGAGCGCTTCACTGCCGCCCGACCACGTTGCGCCGATCCTGCCATAGGAGGTCATGAGGCCCGGCGTGCCGCCGATGTCTTCCTGCGTCCTGTCGATCATGTACTTGAAGGGCTTGAGATAGATCTCACGGAGGGCCTGTTCGGTCATCCAGCAATACAGACCGTCGCGAAGGGTTTCTTGATCGTAACCAATGATGTGTTTGACGTACACATACACTCCTGCATTGAGAGAACCTTCTGCGGTCATGCAACCCATGACGCCGGAGAGGAGGGGATCTTCGGAGTAGTACTCATAATTTCTGCCGCCGAATGCGGAGCGGTGGAGGTTCATGCCGGGAGCATACCAACCGGAAATACCCATCGTGAGCGCCTGCGAACCTGTGGAATATCCAAAGCTTTTAGCAATCTGGTCGTTCCATGTCTGCGCAATGACGGTAGGCATCGGGAACCCTGTGCCGTGTTCGGAGGTATTGAAGGAACCGATCTGTGAAGGCCCATCATAGGCGCTCGTCAAGGCCTTGTTGACGGACTTCACGGCGTTTTCACGGTTGAAGCCGTCCGTTGTAAGGTCCACCATTTCCTTGACCGTGATGGAGTCGAGCACGTCTTCCCAAAGGGGAGAATCGTAATCCATGCCGAGCAGTAGGCCGTCGTCTGTAGCAGAGGAGCCGGCGGTGCTGAGGTCGAGTTCGCCGTTTTTCATGCCCGCAAACAGCTTATAGGAACCGCTGTCTTGACCAAAGACAGGCATTTCGACGTCGCTGTTTTTCTCTTCCCATTCGCTAATATCTGCGGAATCGTAGAGGTTGGTATCTCTAAGTTTTTGCGACATTCCGCGAGACATCCAGGAAACCGTTCTGTCCTGTCCTTTGGGGACGAGCTTGAATTCCGCAAACCCTGTGCCACGGGAGAGATATTCGATATCATTGTCGGAATTAAGACCATCGACGGAGATCCCGAAGTCAACTGCATCGTCGCCCGTAAAGGCATTGTAGGCATCGCCGCCGTCGCAATAGGGAATGTCCTCGGTGACGCGTATGGTGAATGTTGCATCGTCCATATCCGCAACGGTGTGTGCATCCGTTCTCAAGGAGAGAACATAGTCACCCTTTTCGAGGATCCAACCGCCGTTCGGAACCAGGCCGGAGCGGTTATACGCATCGTAAGATGCCATATCGGCGATCTTGAATTTCAAAGTAAGTGTCTGTGTGTTCTGGTTCGGGTTGTTTTCGTCTTTGACTAAAACCGCCGTTTGGGTCTTGGCGAAAGCAAGCAGGTTGACTGCCGATTTTTCTACGCCGCCTTTCGTGTAGGGCGGGGTGTAGTAGAGTTCAACAACTTCCTGCCCGGGGATGTCGCCCAAGTTGGTGACGTCGACGGTGACCTCGAGTTCTTTCTGAAGATCATCCTTATCAGATGCCGAAACGGAAGTGATGGAGGGCTTCTTTACATGATCCCATTTAAAAGTCGTGTAGCTGAGGCCATAGCCGAAGGGATATTGCACGACGTCCTTATAACCGTTTTGAATGCCGAAATTGTTTTTGGCAAAATCGGAATCCCAGAACCCGTCTGCAAAGGCGGTTTCGTACCACTTATATCCGACATAGATATTTTCTTGATAGTCGAGATAGCTGACCTGTTCATAGAGGGGATTTGTTCCGACGTTGACGTTCCTTGTAGAACCGTCATGGGGATATGCGCCGCCGTCATTTGTATATTTGCCGACGCCCTGTGTGCCCGTATAGGCCCAGGCGGGGTTGGTCGCAAAGTCATAGACATAGGTATCCGTGAGTCTGCCGGAGGGACTGATCTTTGTTCCATAGAGGGGATCCGGGATCTCGACGGTTTTGCCGCTTTCATCCACGGACTCCTTTGTTTCGAACATCTTCTGCCCGTAGAGGAGGTTGACGACGCCGCGGACGGCATTCATTCCCGTGCCTCCGACGACAAGGCAGCTGTCGAGTCCCTCGATCCTGTCCATAAAGCCAAGGTTCATCGCGTTTGTGGAGTTGATGAGGACAATCGTCTTCTCATAGTTATCTCCCACATATTTGAGGAGGGCTTCCTCCTCCGTGGAGATCTCGAGATAGGTGCGATCCGCGTCATCGGGGGTCTTATTGCTTGAGGCACCCTTGTACTGCACGAGGGGAGCGTCATTGCTTTCGCCCACGCTTCTGCCGAGCACGACGATCGCGATTTTCGAATATGCCTCTGCACCGCTGAGCAATTCCGTGGAATAATAATTCGTGTCGTCGATGGAGGGCTCGATCAGGCGTGCGCCCTGATAGTCAAAGGAGTGTAACGTATCGTAGAACTGTGCCGGTCTTTGGGACGCAAACCTCTTGTACATAGTGATGAGATCTTGGTTGTAAGAGATTTTTGCTTCCGAAAGGGCGGTCAAGAAGTCCGTTTCGGGCGTCATACCTTTTCTGGCATTATCGGCAGTGTCGCCGTTGATGCCGGGACGGAGTGAACGGCCTGAGCCGCTGCCCGCAGCGATCCAACTGATTGCCGACCAACCGAATACGTTGAGCTGTGTATCCGTTTCGGCATTTAACGGAAGGGTGTTTTCGTCGTTTTTGACGAGCACGGAGCCTTCTTCCTGGATTTGGAGCGCCAGATCTTCACCGGCTGCCCGTGCCGCACTTGATACCTCCGATGTACTGAAGAGGTCCATGATGATGTCCTGGAAGAGTGCGGCCGCCACGTTGACTGCGAGGATGAGCGCAAGCAATACGCCCACAACGGAGAATGTGACGATGCGAAATGTTTTTGCCTTCATTGATTCCTCCTGATTTTCAGTCCCTTGTTCTGTTTTCACATTCTCATGTTCGGCACCCCATGATTTTGCGCGCAAATGCGCCCAAAAATGTCATGTTTTCGGAATGTAAATGTGAATTCGGAACTGTTTTTGTTATGTTTCTATCATACAATATAATTAAAATCTTGTCAAGGACAAATACATAAATCGAAATGAAAAATAAACTTTTAAAAATATAGTAAATAAATATACTTTTAATAATAAATGTCTATTTCAATTTTTTTCAGATGTGTTATGATAGGAGATGAAAAGGGGAAAAATTCAATGAAATATCCGATTCGGGGGTGGATCCGGTCCGTGCTTGCCGTGGCGCTGTGTTTCGTCATGGCACTTTGCTTTATTTCCTGTAATTTCGGAAAGGAGGAGGACGGCTCGGCGTTTGATGCCGACGATCTCTTGAAAGCGGAGGGGGAATTCGTCAAGAACCGAAGAGGGGAAACGGTGTGCCTGCGCGGCGTAAACGCGGGGGGACTGTTCGTCACGGAGAATTGGATGAACGGATTCCAGACGCTGAGAGCCACGGCGGACAGCCCCGCCGTCCGTGACTTTAAGACCATTTCTAAGGTCTTTATCGAGCGGTTCGGCCTCGAGGGGGCGCAGGAGCTCTGGAAGGCCTACCAAGAGAATTGGTGGAGCGAGATCGACTTTGAAAACTGCGCCGCGATGGGCATGAACTGCATCCGTCTGCCCTTCACCTACATGACGGTGGATTTCGACAGCATCGTGAGCTACGACAACGCGGGCGATTACGACTTCTCTCCGCTCGACCGCTTTATCGAAAAGGCCGCCTCCTACGGCATGTATACCATCTTGGACATGCACGGCGCGTACGATTCGCAGAACGGGCAGGACCACAGCGGCGAAACCAAGGACAGCGCGGGGCAGGTGGATTTCTACACCAATTCCCGCATGATCGGCCTCACCGCCGACCTCTGGGCAGCCCTTGCGGAGCATTATAAAGACAATCCCGCCGTCGCGGGGTATGATATTCTGAATGAACCGGGCGAGAAAGCGGGGCTCACGTCGGAACTGCATTTCGCCGTCTTTGACAGGATCTACGACGCCATCCGCGAGAAGGATCAAAACCATATGGTCATCTTTGAATCGTGCTGGGACGGCAAAGATCTTCCCCGGCCCTCCGAATACGGCTGGGAGAATTGCATGTATTCCTTCCACCACTATACGAGTTTGGCGGAAGGGGGGCAGTTCACCGAGCATGCGTTGAGCTGGAACGAGAAGATCGCGGGCGTCACGAAGATGAACTTCGGCGTGCCCCTTCAGATGGGCGAATTCAACAACTATAACGACCCCGAACAGTGGACGTATGTGCTCGGTCTTCTCAACCGCGCGGGCTGGCACTGGACGGATTGGACGTATAAGCTCAACAACGCCAACGCAAATTCCGCATGGGGCATTTACACCGTCCCCGTGGTCGATAATGCCGACAAGGTCAACGCCCTCACCGACAGCTATGAGGAGATCATTGAAAAATTCTCCAAGCTCAAGACGACGGAGAGCATCCATAAGGTAGATTTGGGCAGCGTGACGCTCGAGAGCATCATGGAGGAATATTGCTCCGCGCCCGTCATGGAACATCCTCTCGCCGCGGGCGGGTATCTGCTGTACGACAGCCTCACCGACATGCCGATCATTGTGAGCGGCGGCGGGCCCGTTCTCTATTCTGACGCCAACGCGGGGCAGAACTTCACGGTGGCCTATCATTCCGACGGCGACGGCTCCGTCACCATCTCCTCGCAGGGGGGATATTGGTCTGTTTCCGACGGCAAGGTCCGTATCGCCTCCTCGGGGCAGGGCAACGCCGCCCGCTTCTATCCCGTGGAAACGGAGTACGGCTATGCGTTTATTTCCTTTACGACGGGCAGATATCTCCGCTTCGGCGGGGACGGAACCATCTATGCCGACGCAAAGACGCTCGGCGACGGCGCGATCTTCTATTGCAAATGAGAAGGAGGCAGGTTTGCCATGAAAATAGAGTTCTTTTTGGAAAATACCTTGATGGAGCTATTGAAGGATAAGTCCATCGACAGCATCCATGTCAAGGACATTATCGCCGAACTCGGCATCTGCAAGGGGACGTTCTACAAATATTATCAAGATAAATACGACCTCGTCGTCCACGTCTTTGAAAATAAGTTCTTTCATAAGCTCGACGGCGTCACGTCTTGGCAGGAATTTGTCGTCGGAAGTTTAAAGGCCTTCCGCCGTCATCCCGAAGTCGTCTATAACGCCCTCTTATCGACCGATATCAACTCCATTTCCCATTACTATGAGGCCCGCATCAAAAAGCTCTTTCTGCAGAACAGGGCGGAACGGAAACTCGACGCCGAGGGACAGGAGATCGAATACGCCGTCAATATCCTGACGCGCCTCGTCAGGGAAACCGTGATGGTGTGGCTCAAGGGCGGCTGCGCCGAAACGGAGGAGGACGTTTTGAAGATGGTAAAGCGTCTTATGCCCCACAATATTTACGAACCGTAAGACGAAAATTTGTTTACGTCTTGATGTTGACAAAATAAAAATCAGTCTACTAAAATACATTTTGGGCGCATAAATACACAAAAGTTTTCCACAATTTCTGTTGATAACTCTGTGGATTTCCACATTTAACCGACTTATAGGCGTTTTCAGATCCAAAAATCAAAAAAAGTTATCCACAAAAAACAAATTTTTGTGGATATATTTTTATCACGGCGGACGGCCTTGCTTTCCTTGTCGCACCTCGGTATTTCTCACGTGCAAAAATTTTTACGGAAAGAGGCGGGGGAGTTTGACAGGGGACGGATAAAATGCTATAATAGCTATGAATTGCCGCTGTGGTGAAATTGGCAGACGCGCGGGATTTAGGATCCCGTGGTAGAGATACCGTATCGGTTCGACCCCGTTCAGCGGCACCACTCCCAACCTGATTCGAACTGAGTCAGGTTGGTCTTTTTCTACACAAAAAGCGAGGACAAACCGCCCTCGCTTTCTTTGTAATCTCCGCTAAATTGAAATTTATCTACTATATCAAAACTAATTGTGGATAATACTTTTGAAATAACTCAACCAAATCATCTTTCGCAACAAAAATACCTAATCCATCATCTTTGGTTTCTTCTATTGCAATAAACCAATGAAAATTTTTCGATACAATATCGCTTTTTTTATCTGAATGGTTAAGGTCAAGAAAAACTGTCCTCAATGTATTAAGGCCACAATTCCTGCCCGCAATCCAATTTTAGCACTGGTAGAAGCAGATCTTTCATTTTTTGCGTTTAACATACCGAACTATAAAAAATATAACAACTATTACTATTGCTATCAGTATCCAAGCCCCACCGCCAACAAGAGCATCTTTCGCAGTTGGAGGCTCTCCTGTCGTACGCAATGGTTTATTCGTCCCACCAACGAAACATATAATTCCATATGCCATACATTCCAAAATATATAAGAATACATTCATTTATTTATTCTCCGCTAAATTCCTGTTTATCGTTCCCATTATATTATAAACGCACAGAAAAATCAAGCAGTCAAAACTATACTTTGGCATTTAGGCGTGAGCTTGTCTTGACAAGCGCGCCGCTACGCGGCATGGGCTGCCGTTATGCAATCATTCCGATTTTAGAAATAAGAATTTGATTTGTGCACGAAGTTTATCGTATAATTCATTGTCGGAAAACTTATCAATGGGCTTATATATGGGAAATTGACCCGTTTGGATTATAATGGTTTTAAATTCGCTTTTTATAATATCGCTGTATTTTGCTTCGTTCAGCTTTATTCGTGACACCAAAGAACATCAATGATATGATCGTTCATCAATAAGATTTCCTCCTATTTTTTATACCACAATATAAAATAACCTAAACCGTACCTTTATTGGGTTCGATTTAGGTTATCCTTGGCGGAGAGAGAGGGATTCGAACCCCCGGACAGTTGCCCGTCAACGGTTTTCAAGACCGCCGCATTCGACCGCTCTGCCATCTCTCCGAAAACGGCTTTGTTGCCGTCTGTCAGTATCTTTATTATACCATCTTTCCCGAAATTTGCAACTTATTTGCGATACTTTCATGGAAATTTGCGGGGAAAAATTGAAAAAGTGGGAGGATTGTCCACCCCGCTCATCCTGCCCCCGCCGCGTCATTCTGAGAAACGGAGCAGGAACAAAGTCATAAGGACTTAACCCGAAGAATCTCGCGGCGGAAGTTCTTAAGTCATGCGGCGAGATGCTTCGGTACAGCCCTCGTAGACTGCGTTGTGCTCCCGTTCTCAGCATGACGCCGCTGCCCTTGCCGTGACTGAGGAGGTTTCATTCTAAATATGCCCCACCACAATTTTTAATTTTAAATTTTTAATTTTTAATTAAAGTCCGTTTTCGGAGGGAAGGGGTTTCTGAAACCCTCAGTCACTGCGTGACAGCTCCCCTATGAGGGGAGCCAAGGGGCGGGCATGGACGGCTGCGGGAACAACAAAAAACGGCTCCGTAAAGAGCCGTTTTTTGAGCTATATGTTGCATTTTATGGCGATTTCTTTATTCTCTCCCCGCCATCTTCTTGTAGCCGGCGAGGCGCTCTTTGGAGCTCTCTTCGGTCTTCTTGAAGAGTTCTTCCGCAACCTCGGGCTGGGTCTTCTTGAGGGAAGCGTAACGCGTTTCGCCCAAAATGAAGGCCTGATAGTCGCCCGTGGGATCCTTGCTGTCGAGCGTGAAGGGGTTCTCGCCCTTTGCCGCAAGGTCGGGATTGTAGCGGTAGAGCTGCCAATATCCGCAATCGACTGCGTTCTTCTCTTCCGACTGCGACTTCGTCATGTTGATGCCGTGGTTGATGCAGGGCGCGTAGGCGATGACGAGGGAAGGTCCCTTGTAGGCCTCGGCCTCCTTCAAAGCCTTGACAAGTTGGGCCTTATCTGCGCCCATGGCGACCTGTGCGACATACACATAGCCGTAGGAAGCCGCGATCATGCCGAGGTCCTTCTTCTTGATCCTCTTGCCGCTCGAGGCGAACTTCGCGACCGCGCCGATGGGGGTGGACTTACTTGCCTGTCCGCCGGTGTTGGAATAGACCTCGGTGTCGAGGACGAGCACGTTCACATCCTCGCCGCTTGCAAGAACGTGGTCGAGGCCGCCGTAGCCGATGTCATACGCCCAGCCGTCGCCGCCGATGATCCAGAAGGAGGGCTTGACGAGGCAATCTTTCTCGGCGAGGATCTCATTGAGAAGGTCGAGCTCTTCGCCTTCGCACTCCGCCTTGCAGGATTCGAGCTCCTTGACGAGCGCCGTGGCCGCCGTCTTGCTGCCCTCGGCTTCGTACATGTTCTCGATCCAATCGGTGAGAGGCTTCACGCATTCGGGGTATTCCGCCCACATATCTGCGAGTTTTTTGACCTTGTCGGCGAGAGCCGAACGCCTTGCCTTGTAGGCGAGGTTCATGCCGTAGCCGAATTCGGCGTTGTCCTCAAAGAGGGAATTCGCCCACGCGGGGCCGTGACCCTGTTTGTTGGTGGTGTAGGGGCAGGTGGGGGAGGAACCGCCGTAGATGGAGGAGCAGCCCGTAGCGTTGGCAACGATCATTCTGTCGCCGAAGAGCTGGGTGACGACCTTCACATAGGGGGTTTCGCCGCAGCCTGCGCATGCGCCCGAGAATTCAAAGAGGGAAGGGGTGAACTGGCTCTTCTTGACGTCCGCCATCTTGACCTGCGAGAGATCGACTTCGGGAAGATCGACGGCATATTCCCAATTCTTTGCCTCTTTCTCTTCGAGTTCGGCGAAGGGAACCATGACGAGAGCCTTGTTGCCCTTCATGCCGGGGCAGACGTCCGCGCAGACGCCGCAGCCCATACAGTCGAGCGAGGAAACCTGCATTCTGAACTCATAGCCGGGAACGCCCGTCGCGGGCTTTGTTTCAAATGTTTCGGGCTTCTCGCTTCCCGCCGCAACGAGGGCGGGACGGATGCAGGCGTGCGGGCAGACAAAGGAGCACTGGTTGCACTGGATGCAGTTCTCCTTGATCCACTTGGGAACCATGACCGCGACGCCGCGCTTCTCGAACTTCGTGGTGCCCGTGGGAACGGTGCCGTCGGGCTCGAACGCCGAGCAGGGGAGCTTGTCGCCCTCAAGGGCAAGGACGGGAGCGATCACGGACTTGAAGTAATCGTTGTCTGCGACCTTTGCCATCTCTGCGCCCTCCGTGGTGGTCGCCCACGAGGCGGGGATGCGGATCTTCTTGAGGTTCGCCTTTGCGGAATCAATGGCGTTGTAGTTCATCTGAACGACGGCGTCGCCCTTTCTCGCGAAGGACTTATATGCCATCTTCTTCATGTAATCCACGGCGTCCGCATACGGCATGATCTGCTCGTTGATGAGGAAGAATGCCGACTGCAAAATGGTGTTTGTTCTGCCGCCGAGGCCGAGCTTTCTCGCGATCTTGATGGCGTCGATGACGTAGAGCTTCGCATGCTTCTTTGCGAGAATGTTCTTCATCTTGGCGGGAAGGTTCTGCTCGAGTTCCTTGAGCGTCGTCCAAGGCGCGTTGAGCAGGAAGGAGCCGCCCTTCTTGAGGTCGCTCACCATGTCATAGCGGATGACATAGGAGGGATTGTGGCAGGCGATGAAGTCGGCCGCGTCGATGAGATATTCGCTCTGGATGGGCGTCTTGCCGAAGCGGAGGTGGGAAACGGTGATGCCGCCCGACTTCTTGGAATCGTAGAAGAAGTATGCCTGCGCGTACATATCGGTATGGTCGCCGATGATCTTGATGGAGTTCTTGTTCGCGCCGACGGTGCCGTCCGAGCCGAGGCCGTAGAACTTCGCCGAGGTAGAACCTGCGGGAGCGGCGTCGAACTTGGTGCTGAAGTCGAGAGAGGTGTGGGCGAGATCGTCATAGATACCGACGGTGAAGTGGTTCTTGGGCTCCTTGCTCTCGAGATTCTTGTAGATGGAGAGGACCATGGAGGGGTTGAACTCCTTGGAGCCGAGGCCGTATCTGCCGCCGTAGACCTTGATGCCCGTGACGCCCTTTTCGAGAAGAGCCGTGCAGACGTCGAGATAGAGGGGCTCGCCGAGGGAACCGGGTTCCTTCGTCCTGTCGAGGACCGCGATCTTCTTGCAGGTCTTGGGGATCGCCGCAAGGAAGGCGTCCGTCGCGAAGGGACGGTAGAGGCGGACCTTGATGAGGCCGTACTTCTTGCCCTGTGCGTTGAGCTTATTGATGGATTCCTCCACAGTTTCTGCGCCGGAGCCCATGACGACGACGACGTATCTTGCGTCGGGTGCGCCGACGTAGTCGAAGAGGTGATAGCTCCTGCCCGTGAGTTCGCTGACGGCGTCCATCATCTCCTGCACGATCGCGGGGGTCGCCGCGTAGTAGTTGTTGGCAGTTTCCCTGTTCTGGAAGTAGGTGTCGCCGTTCTGCGCAGTGCCGCGCTGGACGGGATGCTCGAAGTTGAGAGCTCTTGCCTTGAAGTCGGCAACGTCCTTTGCAAGGCCCTTCTTGTCGAACAGGCCCTTGAGTTCGTCATAGTCGATCGTGTCGATCTTGCTGACCTCGTGCGACGTTCTGAATCCGTCGAAGAAGGAGAGGAAGGGGACGCGGGCGCGGAGCGTGGACATATGCGCAACGGTGGCGAGGTCCATGACTTCCTGCACGGAGCAGGAGGCGAGCATCGCAAAGCCCGTCTGGCGGCATGCCATGACGTCCGAATGGTCGCCGAAGATGTTCAGCGAATGGGCGGCAAGGGCACGTGCGGAAACATGCATGACCATGGGCAGAAGTTCGCCCGAGATCTTGTACATGTTGGGGATCATGAGGAGAAG
>CANQUY010000014.1 GCA_947627125.1 uncultured Clostridia bacterium | reverse complement strand
AACGCTTATGACCATCTCAAGGCGGAAATTCTCGGCCTTGACGGCTTGGACGGCGCAGTCATTTGTACGGACGGCACGATCAATCCCTATCGGAATCTCAAAAATTTCAACGATTCGTTCGTAACGCCCGTCATCGGCTATCTGAATGCGGGGGATCCCCGTGCGGTGGATGACTTCATGGAAAAGCTCGGGCGCGAGATCGGCATCGGCGACGACGTGTCTTTGGGACTTCTCCTCACGGACGGGAACGGGCGCAACAAAAAAGACGATGAAATTTGACGAGGCCCTTCTTCATGCCGTAGAGCAGTGCGAGAGCCGTGGGACCGACGATCCGTTTTATCTCTACTGCGTGCTATCCGACCAAGTCGGCGCAGACTTTGCGGGGAAAGACGCGGCCTCAATGTTCTACGAGATCGATCGGCGGCTCCGCCTCGCCAAGGGTATCGCGCGAAGCGGGCAAGCTGCGTGCGCCGTTTTCAAAGCGGCATATCCCGCGTTTAAGGAACGGTACAGCCAAAAGGAGTTTTGCGGCTTTATCGACGATGTGTATTGTATTTTGACGCATGCGCCGCGAAAGGAGCAACGGAGCGCAAAGAAGGGTATCACGCCTGCCAAGAGGGGGCGCGGCGGCAAGAAAGAGGGCAAAGGCCATGGCCGCGCCCCTGTCCCCGCTCCCGTGCGCCCGAACGTCTGCGCGCAGGTCCCGCCCAACATTCCGCCGAAGTACTGCGGGCTGTGGCTTCTGAAACAGGCGATCGAGAAGAAACATTGAACGGTAAAAGATGAAAGTAAGAGAAGCGCTCAAAGAGATCATAGACGAAGGGGACGCCGAGCACGCTTGCCGTCCGTTTTATCTATATTCGAGAATGGCGGACCTCGTCGGCGCAGACTATTGCGAACGCGATAAGTTGGGATCCTTATTTAGGATCGATCGGCGGCTCTCCCTTGTCAGGCGGCTCATGGAGAACGGCAGGGCCGAAGCAACGCGCATCAAAGAGGAATTTTCATCGCTGCAAGATCTATGCGGCAGACGGGAATTCGACGAGATCGTCGAAACGGTAGCCTCCGTTCTCATCGAGGGGTATGCCCCGATCGGTCCCGATGAGCCCGACGACTTCGATTTCGGGGCAAGTGACAGGTCCGAAGAGGAAGCGGCGGCCGCGGGACAGAGCGTTGAGGACTGCATAAACGACGGATCCCAATTGGTGCGGTTCACGGTGGCTCAGCTTCGGAAATATTGTAGGGTACACGGCATAAAGGGGTATTCCTCCCTCAACAAGACGGACCTGATCGATCTCATTATGGGACGAAAGGGAAAGGCGAAGGCGTCGCCCACGCCGCGGACGGCCAATCCTGCGAAAACTTCCTCCTCATGCGGCAGGCGGTATCGGGGACTCGATCTTTGGGACATTCTGCCGTGGCTCGGCGGGGCGCTCGGCATTGCGATCCTGACCGCTGGAGCTGTGTTCCTCGGCCTTTTTGCGCACAAGATCCCATGGCTTCAGTGGCAGTATATCATCGGTTCTGTGGGCGGCCTTGTCGTGTGCGGGATCGGCTGTTTGCTCGTTTGGGGCGCAGGATGGCTCATGGAAGAGGTTATCGTGAGCGGTTTCAACGGGTACCTCATGGCGATCCCCATCGTCATCGCTCCGCTCGCCATCGCAAATTTCGCACTTATGTTTCTGTTTGGGGGATCATATTCCGTCATCTTCTATTGGATGAGCGGGTATTTCCTTTTGGCGAGCGTCATCGGCACGATTTACAGCTTCGCCGATTACGAAACGGCATCGGGCGTATTCGGAATCATCGACGCAGTAGCCGTCGCAGGTATGCTTCTGACGCAGATACTGCTACAGGTTCTGTAAGGAAAACGCAAGGCAAAATGCGAGGGATATTTTCGGGCAATTTCGGCCAGACGCTTGCACAAGGCGGACATTTATGGTATCATATAATCAATTTGTGATAAAATTTACGGCGCGGTGACGGTATGGGAAAGACAGCCTTATGTATCAAAATGTTGCAGATCCTCAATTCGGGCAGGATCTATAAAATTTCCGAGCTTGCCTCCATGCTCGAAACCAATCCCCGCAACATCATCGAATACCGCAACGAACTCGAAGAGGCGGGGTACGTCATCATCAGCACACCCGGAAAATACGGCGGATATAAGCTCGACAGGACGTCGGTCATTCCCTCGATCAAGCTGAGCGAACCCGAAAAGAATGCCCTTACCCAAGGCAGCGGATATGTTCTCACGAGAAACGACTTTATGTACAAGGACGATTTCCGTTCGGCTATGGCAAAGATCTATTCCTCCCTGAAGCACGAAGTGGAGGACGACCCGACGCTGTTCAACCGTTTTCCGCTCGCCATGCCGCTCGAGGAGCTGAAGAGCAGATACGATGCCATGAAAGATTGTATTCCGCCGAGCGAACGGGGCAAGGGGAAAGTGCTCTCGATCACATATAAATCGTTAAGCGGCGAGGAGAAGGAGCGAAGGATCCACCCGTATAAGCTGTTCATGTACAACAATGCGTGGTTCGTGCTCGCGTTCGACGAGCGTTCGGGCGAGATGCGCTATTTCAAGCTGAACAGGATCTCTGCCTTTGCACGCACGAACGATACGTTCCGCAGACTTCTTTCCTTCAACGAAAGCGACTACCTCGACGACTTCGGCATGAAGAACAACGGCGAATGGTACAACGTCGAATTCATTGCCCATGGCAAATATGCGACCCTTGTTACGGAACGCATTTATGGCAAAAATCAAGCCGTGGAGCGAATTGATCAAAATTCCACCCGTGTTTCGGTGGAAATGCGGGACATGGAAGGCATTATTGCCTTTCTCCTCGGCTTTGGCGACAATATAGATATTCTCGGAAGCAGTGCGGTGAAAGATGAATATCAAAGAAAATTAAAAAGTATGAGTGAGAGATCATAAAAAACGGCTATCTATGATCCTGAAAATGAAACGTTGAAGCGTTCCGCTGTGGAGCTTGTATGCATTTGATGGAACATAGATACCAAGACCGAGAGGCAATCAAAAGATGAAAAAAATCTTTCTAACGCTGATATTGCTGTTATTGAGCACGCTGCTTTTCGGCGGCGGTGCATTTTATGCTTCAATGGCCGAAGCAAAGGAATCGGGCGAGTTTCACCAACCCGGGGAAACCGTTGACGTAAATGCTTATGAATTCAACGAGGGCTCAAAATATACATTTGATAACGCCGCAACCGTTGATAGAATGCAATATGGCAAAAAATCTCTCGGCGAGTTTAGCTTAGGGGGACAGATCAAGGAAAAGGGTAATTATAGGAAACATACGGCATATGGCCTGCAGGGCGAAGTGGCGTTTTCCTATGCATACGATGGCGCTTATCAAACAGACAATAAAGAAAGTTGGAATATCATTTCCGAAGAAGGAACGATCGTTAATGATATTCAATTGAGCGGAAGTATTGCGAAGGGCGTTTTAATCGTGCAGAAATCCGAAGACGCTTACACATGGTATGAAGCAGCTTTGCCGATAACGAATTATTTTGAAGATAATAAAAACGGCAGTAAGGATTTTTACACGCCGTCGGGGGCTGATGTTGCTCGCGGTACGTACTATCGTGTGATTTTTGCCTATAAAATGGGCAGGAAAACGGGTACAAGCGGCTGGTGGCTTTGGGAAAAGGATGTGTTTGAATACAAGGAATGCGTTGAGGTATATGAATTTTATCTCTGTTCGGATACGGGAGTCATTTCCTTGCACGACCTCGGTGCGGACGTCGGCAGTATAGAAACGGATGAATATACGATAGAAGAATTGACCAGGGGCGAAACGCTGACAGACGGCGCCGTTACGACCAAAGGATTCTCCGTAGATAAGCTCGGCACAACATATCTTGTGGAAGTTTCCAAAAACGGAGAAACCCCAGTAAATGCGGAAGATGGGGCAACTTTTACAGAGGAGGGACTCTATACCGTTACGAGTACAAGCAAGCTCGGAACAAGTATCACGCAGAAAATTTACGTTTTCGGCAAAGGGGATGACAGGGGATATCATACTTATTTCGACGGCAACGTTGTGCAAGGGCAGCGCGTGTTTCGATACTTGGATCATCCGAGTTACGCGAGAGGCGCATTCTTAAAAATCAAAAAAATCAGCGAGTATGTTCCGTCCATAAGGGGGGAGGTCAGAGACGCCGAAAGCGGAAACGTTATCTTTGAGTTTAACGGAAGCGGCGGAGAGGAACAGTTGTATTCCCTCAAAGCAGGCGTTTACGAGGTCGCATTGTCGGTGGGGCTGAGCAATGCAGGCTCCCTTATTAAATATGAATTCAAGTTCAATATCATTGACGAGGATGCGCTCCCCTATGTGAATTTCCATAATTTACGGTATTCGGGAAGGCTGATGGATCTACAAACAAAGCATTATGAGGTCGCGTATCACATGACCGCAGGCGGGTACATTTTTGTTTGCTTCTCTCTTGATTCGTATGACGAAGCATTCAAATATGCGTACGACATAGAAAAACGCTTTGTTGAAAAGACTTCCGATGGTACTTATTATAAATCAATGGAAAATCCCAACACCAAGATCAAGTATATCGACAACATTGCATTGACCGAGGCGCTCAATTATTATGCCGAACAAAACGTAGAGGTCAATTATTTTAATCCGACAGACGAGTTTACGTACAGAACATTTGAGGACGATCTGCTCACGCAGCTTGAATCCATCAACGAAGCGGACAGCATCAAGGTTTTCCCCAACGAAGAAGAACGGGCAAAAATGTCAGATGCCCGCTATTTGAATGATTTTCAATTTATAAAAGTCGATGATTACGACGTCGTTAAGGTGGAAGCCTATTGTTGCGAGAATGGCGAAACGATTCCCATCGAGTTCGGCAAGAATGTATCCGAACAGCTCTCCGTGACTTCGCGCTATATCATCACCGAAACGAATTTGTACGATTTAACGAGAACATACGATGCGTATTTTGTACAAGAAAACCGATCCGTTGCAAAGGTGACGATCCGGACGGGCGAATCGGTAGAAAAGCTTTCCTTAAGCCTCGATAAATATAAAAACGGCATGATCGAATTGAGCGCGGATTCGCTGATATTCGATGAAGTCATAGATCCGTATGACGATCAGGCGATCGTTACGATCAAGGCGCCGGAGGTATATACATTCGAGCTTAAATGTCTTGTTTCGGAAATGGGAGGTTTGGGCCTCTACAAAAAGGGCGAGTATGAGATAACGTTCGTCGATCGAACGTCCCATTTGCTGAAAGTCCGTCTGAAACTCTCAGGCGGCGGCATGCTATCTGATTTGATGTCTAAAAATGTACTCACATATTCCGAATTATATAATGATTTGTTTTTGAACGATCGGGCATCGGAAGACCAAGGGACAGCGAGTGAAAGAGATATTTTTATAGAACAGTTGAAGGCCGAAATAAAGAGCTTTGCGTCTGTGACCGCGGAACTTTATACGGCCGAGAGCTATGACAGGCTCAAGACCGCCTATCAAGCCGCGCTTTCGGTGATCGAAAACGCATCCGGCGAAAGCTTATTACACATAAAGAGCGTAACGGACGACTACCGAAGCGCCTATGCAAATCTTATTCCCATAGGGAAGAAGGATAATCTGAAGACCGCTCTTTCGCAAGCCGAAGCAGTTGATTGCAGTAAATTTACTCCCTTGAGCGTTGAGGCTTTGAATGACGCTTATAACGCGGCGTATAAGGTATATTTGGATGCGAACGCTTCCCAAGAAGAGATCAATGCAGTTGTGTCCGCTCTGCAATCAAAGATATCGGCGCTGATCCCCATCACAGACCAAACGCAATTTTTGAACGTTTTGAAACAGATCGCAGCGATAGATCCGAGTAAGTATACAACGGCTACCATAAAGAAGCTGAAAGATAATTACGATCAGGCCGTTGTTGCATATAAAAGTCAAAATTGTACCCAAACGGAAGTTGATATCTGGTGCGCTTTATTGCTGGATAATATCAGCGGTCTTGAACGGTGCGGCGACAGGACCGCTCTCGACGAGCTCTTAAAGGAAATTTCCGAGATCCCTTATATGCTCTACGAGAAGGCCGAAATTCTTGCATTGCTCGATGCATATAACACATTCAATACCGTGGACCGGTATACCCAGGAACAGATAGACCTGCAAATTTCTGTCCTGCAAAGCAAAAGAGCCGCTCTCATAAAACGTGAGGATAAGGCAAGGCTGAACGAAGCGCTGCAACGGATAGCGGATCTTGACGTGAGCGGATTCAGCGAAGAGGAACTTGATGAATTCAAGAATACATACGATCGCGGCTTGGCGATCTTGTACTCGTTGGATCCTTCTGCGGAAGAAGTTCGGATCGCAATAGAGGAGATCGATCGTTTGGGCGACCTGCATGAACAAAGTCTTGCTCTGCCGTGGTTGGAAATCCTTATTATTTCTCTATGCGCGTTGATTTTGACCGTGATCGCCTCCATCATCATCGGCTTGAAATTCTATCATGATGTGATAGACGGCTGGGTCATCGCGCTTTGCATCATTTTAATGATCGCCGTCGCAGCAGCCTCTACGGTATGTTTGCTGATTTTCTTGCCTTGGCTGAGCTGGTGGATATTATTGATAAGCGGCGGGGCTGTGTTAGTTACATTTGCAGCAGAATTACTGATTGAATTCTTCATAGAAGAGGTATTATGATGAAAAAGATCAATCAATTTATACCGATATTATTGGCGCTTATAATGGCGGTCATGTGCTGCTCTTGCACAGATCATGGCAACGGCTCCGTAAAGACGCCGAGTCCGAATGGTTTTTGGCCCGACGTCAAACAGGGCGACGACTTCAAATGGAATGAAGATTATACGCCCGATATCCATATAACGGAAATCGGCGAAGGCGGCAAGGAAGACGATATCCAATCCGAAATCGATCAGGGGACGATCGATAACATAGAATCGTTGGTGTATAGTTCCGTTGCAATGGACTTGGAAGAAGCGGGTTTTCACTGCGGCACAGGCGTGGCAATGACGATCGAGGATGACAATTATTCGGCCCTGGGTATCTATTATGAGGACCCTGAGATGCCTCTTTTTACGCAGGATTCCGGCATGAAGAGTGTTGGATTTGTCGAGATCAAATCCAACATGGACGATCTTCACTACGATCCCTTCAAAGAAGAGGGGATGATCGTTGTCGAAGATGCCTCGGAGGATGATGCAGGCGAAGATGAAATTTGGAAGATCGTTACATATAATTACGAAAATATCTCGTCGTATCATTTTATATACCAAGACAAATATATCGTTTATTATCAGCAAAGCCCGATGCAGGTCGTATATGAAATACACGATAATTTGAAAGAAAATTATGATCTGCAACTCGGCAGCTTATATGATTATGACAAAAAGCAGTATATTTACGACGAATCGATTTTCGGGGAATATCAGGGCCATTCGGGAACGGGTTTATTTAAGGAAGAAGATTATCAGAAACTTGAAGAGGAGCTGAAAGAACTATCGGATGAACAGTTGCAAAACGGATATCAAGTCCTCGAATACAATATCGTTTATATTTCCCCTGAAAGCATCCGGGCATATTTATCGAGTACGGAAGAAGACACGTTCTTCGGATATCGCGTCGATGATTTGATCGCTGAATTCGGAGCGGGAACTGCGCTGAATTATAACGGTTCCGGATTTGAACGCGCGCAGGTGATCTCCCAAGAAACAGGTTATAATTGGAAATCTTTCTTGATCAAAATGGGGATCGGGAGCGGCATCATCCTCGTGGGCGCGATCCTTGCTCCCGTCACGGGCGGCGCCTCCTTCGGCTGCGCCCTGCTTACGATCAGCAAGGTGGCGATAAGCTATGCCTTGACTTCTGCGATCGGCACGTTGGCGATCGAAACGGTAACGGGCCTCATACGCGGGGAATCGCTTACCGACGCCATCAAACACGCTTCATATAAGGGGTTGGACTCCTTTGCCAATGGGTTTATGATAGGCGCGGCAGTCGGATCGGTCGGTCTGCTTACGGGAGCCATCAAACCGTCGGCCTGTTTTGTTGCGGGAACGCCGATAGCGATCGGGTATGGAGTTTCTAAGCCCATAGAGAATATTTCTGCGGGAGATCATGTTCTCTCGTGCGATGAAACAAGCATGCAGAACTCGCTCCAACCGGTTACGGATGTTTTTTGCAAAGAGGTCTACGAAACGGTAGAATTGACGATCGGCGATGACAGCATAGAAACAACCCGGAATCATCCGTTCTATTCTCCCGAATACAAAGGATGGGTCGCGGCGGGTTCTTTGGCGGTTGGAGATCGCGTGATCAATTCCGAGGGGATCTTAATGACGGTCGATGAGACCTCGCGGATAGAATACCCCGATGGTGTTAAAGTATATAATTTCACCGTGGACGAAAATCATACCTATTATGTGGGAGATGACGAGATCCTTGTCCATAATGAATGTACAACAATGCAAAGTAAGAGGAACAAGGCCGTAAAAGAAGCATGGAAAACGGAAGTTGAAAATGTAAGTAAGGGGACTTCCAAGTATAATTGGACGCCGGATCAAATAAAGGAATTGTTGGATACCGGCAAGATAAAAGGATATGAAGGGCATCATATTGTTCCCGTCAACGAATTGGTCGGTACGGCAAGGGAAAGTTTCATATCCGACGGGAGCAATATCGTGTTTTTATCAAAAGCCGATCATGTCTGGGTGCATGAAGTGGGCGACTCTCTTGCCGCAACTATACCAAGAGTTCTTGATTTGGCGCCATGGGTCAGTAAAATACTGCCGGCGTTAGGGGTAATATGATAAATTGTTGCATCGGAGGTAATTTGCAATGGATATAGAGCAAGAACTTCAAAAAAAGTGGGGGGAATTCAGCGCTCAGGAACACTATGTTTATCAGCTGCATCTTCCCTTCATCTCGGAGAAAGCATTATTCAATCTTCTTTTTTTTCCTCAAAGCGAGCAGATAAATAAGACGGTTTTCCGCGAATTCGGTTGCGAACTGCCCGATGGGCTGAAAAAGTTTTATGAAAAATACAATGGATGTCGGCTCTTCTTTTCGAGTTTAAGCATCTATGGGCTCCAGCAGTATACGGAAGATGTGTATGAACCTTACGATATTGTCAGGGAAAATCTGAACGCACAGTCCTCGTTCCAAGATGAACGATATGTCTTTTTTGCGTCCTTGGGCGGGAAGTATTTATTTGCGTTCCGAAAAGATGAATTGACAAAGATCTATACAGTTGAGAGCGGCAAAAGAAAGATTTTAAGAGTGTATGAGGATTTCGGCGAATGGTTTTCGCACTTCTTTTATGGCTTAATGGCAGAATACGATTTGACGGGCAGAAAAGTGCATCCGAACGGGAAATATAAAAAATATCCCGTCTTATACCATCTTACATATGATTTATTTTAGTTGAGGGTTATGCAATATGAAAAGGATCGTCGCTATATTTTCAGTTTTCATGGTCGGCATTTTGTCAATTTTGTCTATTGCAGCGTGCCAAGGCCAACACGAGCATAGCTTTAGTCCGTGGGAAATAACGAAGTCGGCGACTTGCGAGCAGGGCGGCAAGAGGCAAAAAGTTTGTACGGTATGCGGTTATGTTGTGAGTGAAGATACGCCAATGTTGGGGCATAATTTTGTCCACGGGAAGTGTACCGATTGCGGCGCGAGCGAAGAATAACGGGGCTATTGGCTGAGGGCATTAAAAACTCTGAGTTACTTTTTGACCAAAGTTTCGTATTGTTCTGCATCTATTTCTCCGCGAAGGTATTTTATCAGTGCAGAAGAATACCCTTCCCTATAAAGCGCCGCTTCTCCGCAAGGGATGGATTCCAAATCAAATATGGCGTCATATGCGCTGATTTGACTTTCATCTGACAAAGTGGTTGGATGAGGATATAGGGTATCGGGCTTTATCCCTAAATCTTTTCGGGTGCAAAGAATGATCACACGCTTTCTTTTTTGAGGGACCCCGTACTCATGGGCCGATAATTTGCGTCCCTCTGTATCGTAACCGAGTTCGGAAAAGAGTTCTATGATCTCCCGATACGTCGCGCCATTCTCATAGCTCAAAATGCCCTCCACGTTTTCGAACACAATAACCTTTGGTTTTACCTTTGATACAACGTCTACAAAGTGGCGGAAAAGCTGATTCCTTGGATCGTTTTTATCCCTAAAGCCTGCCAATGAAAATCCTTGGCAAGGCGGACCGCCGCAAATAATATCTGCTCCGCAGCTTATCCCTCTTGTAATAATGGAGTTTTTAATTTCTTCCTTCGTTATATCACCGCATAAGACGGGAATTTCCGGGGAGTTGACTTTTAAAGTGAGGCAGGCGCTTTCTGAGATGTCGGTTGCGATCGCTGCGTGTATGCCGGCCAATTTGAACCCATAAGTCATCCCTCCTGCCCCGGAGAATAAGTCAACAGACGTGGTGCATCCGATTTTTTCCTTTATGGATCTTGCAATATTATATGCCAAAAGGACAGGAACGGCGTTGCCGATTTGGTTAAGCATGTCTGCCTTATTGCCGCAAAAAAAGTATGAATCGGGAAATGTTTGGAATCGTGCGGCTTCCCTTACGCTGATAACTCTATCATGGACGGGATGTACATACGTGCCATTGCCGGGTCTATTAAAATAAGTTGTAATGGTATAGGCGGGTTTTGTGTAATCGATCCGGCCATACAAGGTTGTGCGCCCACCCGTTTCAGTAATGCGGACAAGACGTCTTGACTTTTCACGTGTCGCAAGCGGGATATCTTCCCAATTGCCTCCTTGCGGGATAGGTGCAATCATTTCCAAATCCAAAGCGCTTAATTTGAATGTGGTATGATTCAAAATTTGTCCCTGCTTAAGTTTCCTGTATTTTTTTTCGATCTCGCCCAAAACCTTCATTTCAAAAGGGGAGAGGAGAAGTTTCTTTTGAAAACATATATCCTTTATGGATGCGCGGTCGTCGAGGATCGCTTCGCATTCTGAAAGCGATATATTGTTTATTAGGTTTTTCAAATCGGCCCACAGACTTACGCTATATGGAACGCTGTATGAGGTTTCCATACGGTCAGGCGATATGGATCTGTTTTCCTCCAAGTGATAGGATTTATACACTAACTGCTCAATTTTTTGCAAAAGAGAGCTGTCGGCTTCCTTTAAATAGCTCTGTACAAGTGAAGCGATTTGTTCTTTGTACGGGCTGTGAATAGGAATGGGGAAATTATCGATCTCATAGTTATTGATATGATTATTGCTGCTTGTGAGCTTAAAAAACCAATCAATAAGTGACGAATTGAGAACGCCGAGAAGAAAATATTCATCTATGCCGTCGGCATTATCCTCTATGTATATGAAATTACAGCTGTTGCCCAACACCACGTTAGCGGGGGCAAGAGCAAAAGAAACTCTTCTCTTTTTTGCCATGTTGGCGATTTGTTGGCATACGAGGCGAGAATGCTGTATATACTTCTTCTTTGCCGTGGAAGAAACAAACGATCCCAGTGCATACTCTTTCGGTGAAATGTCAACTAATTTGTAATATCCAATGTTGCGCCCTCTTACCAATTGAAAAGGCGTAGGACTCGTAGAAATTTTGTCCCCATTGAGAGTAAGGTCCAATTCGCCACGCAAATTTTTAATATAAGGAATATCCTTGATTTTGGGGAATGTTCTCATGCGGTTGCGGATAGCATATTCGTTTTCGGTCAAAACGAGAACGGAGTTATCCGTATCAGGGTCAATGATATTATTTACATCAATTGTTGCGCCCTTGATTTTGCGACCATTGAGCATCCCATCGACATAGATATCGGACGTGGCTTTTCCCATGTGTATCAACAAAGCACATAAAGCTTGGGATGCATCAATGTAAGCATTATTTTCTGCTATCAAACGGATGGATCTCAAACCGCATTTGGTCAAGATATAAGTCCTTAATTTACCGCAGGTCTTGTCAGTCAGAATGGATGCGGGTATCAGCAATGAGCAGATCCCATCCGACGCTAAATATTGTGTTAAGATTTCCTCCGTAAAAAGTTTATAAAGATTGATTATACCCGAAGCGGAAAACTGATAACGCTTAGTAGCCAACCGTGTAATTATGTCGTATTTACCTTTGTCGCTGCTATATTCCGCATCGCTTTTATAATGCCCGCGTTCTACTTTTAGATTTTTATAGGGCGGATTCGTGGCGATAATATCGAATCCTTGACAAATTACGCTTTCGGGGAAAATTGATGTTACAGGGATATATGTTGGAGAAGGATTGTCTACATTAAATATCAGTCCGCCGCCGATATGAGTGTCGAAATAATCTTTTCCAAGCTCAATACCGAACCATTGTTTAGCTAAACGGGAGAGATTTTTTTTATATAATTCAATGGCGGATGCATTGATATCGCAAGCATAAATATTATTCAATAATTGTCTGTATTGAGCCTGTGTGAAGGATAGAGTTCTGCACACATTTAGGTAGGCAAAAACAAAATTTCCCGTTCCAACGCAGGGTTCAAAGAAACGTTTTGCATAAAGACGATTTCGGGCAGCCTTGTCAAGACTATATACTAAGTCAGACATCATAATATTGGTGAGTTCGAGCGAAGTATAGTAGCTGCCGGTCTGTTTCCTATGCAGGGGATCCATGGAGCGTTCAAAGTCATTGCTTTCCAACTGAAAGACGTTCAACAACGCAAGCGCTTCCAAATCCGTAGTTCTTCCGAGAGTTGCCATAATTTGCCTCCTATGGACTGCAGGATCATTATACCATAAATCAAAAAAAGAGACAAGAAAAATGAGACGCTATCCGAAATAAATTTTCGGAAGGGACGATGTTACTCATAGTATGTTGATAAATCAGTAACAATGAGCTATAATTTAACAGAGGTGATGCAATGATAACGCAAAGAGTCGGGAAGCGGATAAAGGAGCTCCGTCATGAGCTTGGAATCAGCCAAGAAGAATTGGCATATAGGGCAAATGTACATAGAACCTATATAGCGGGCCTTGAGGTGGGCAAACGCAATATTTCAATCATTACATTGGAGAAAATCGTTGATGCTTTAGGCGTTTCCCTTTCTGAGTTTTTTGTTTTTGAATCAACATTATGAGGAGTAGATATGAGTCGCGATACAAGGCAATGGCATCCTGATTTTTTGAAATATATGGATGCAATCATCAACCACCCAAATTATAAAGGGCTGCGGATAGACAAAAAATCTGATGGAACGTACAAGTGGATAGCGACGGCCCAATCTGATGTCGGCCTTGCCAGAATTCAATGGTGCGAGAAAAAGGCCTTAGAATTGGGATTCAGCATTCAACCCGGCGTTTATGCCGATGTTATGTTGGCCATTCATCCAACCAAGAAGAAAGTATGCCAGATTTGCGGACGTGAAATGTCCCTATACTATCATTACCCGAATAGTTCTTTTTTGAAGAGGCTTAATGTAATTTTCGATGGTGATTATACAGATTGTGACGATATAAACGACATATGGGATGATGTTATTGACCGTGGGTTTAGCAAAGAATCTATAGCGGAGGTTTTAGTGTCGGCAGGGGGACTTTCTCTCGATCCCAATGTAACTTCAAAGACCGAAATAATTACTGCATTGGAATATGAATGCAGGAAGGGGAATCATAAGTGCCTCGGACCGGGAGCCATGTCTAATTTTCCTGACCGTTTCGACGGCTTCCATACATATAACCGTTGCTGCCGCTCCTCCCAGGACAAAGGAAGGTCAAAAGAAAACTTGAAAACATACACCAAGGATCGCCGCGCTTATGAATATTGGAGCGATGGCAATATCCATGCCGCCAACCTCTTTATGGGAAGTAAATTTTTCTATGGTTGCTCCGCTGACCACGTCGGACCTATTTCGTTGGGGTTTGTTCACGATCCTCGATACCTTAAACCTATGACCGGCAGCGATAATTCCACCAAACGCGATAGGCTGCAGTCAGAAGATATAGAAAAAATTATTGAAACTGAGGCTCGGACCAAGGTTTATCCGATGTCGTGGTATTCTGCATCCATTTGGGAATACATAAAAGCGCATTATGGCAGAGCGGACAATCAAGACCTTGCGCGTTATAGAGATGTGCTGAAACAGAATATGGCAAATTTTATGTATATATTGTGGTACATCATGGAGAATACAAACGGAAAAGGCGAGCAGGTATTGGCCGATGTATTCCTGAAACCAAAATACAAATATTTTCAATACGAATACGAATTCAATGAGATCGGCGAAATCACAGCAACGCACGCTCGGCATTTTACTGAGAGAAGTGCAAATGAATTTGAACGTTTTGTGAGGATCGCAATTGAGGCGGTTTATGATTTTAACAACAAGGCCAACAGGCACGTGTCGCCCGATCTGAACAATGCTGAAATGAGTATGGTAAGGACGATTTGCGGCGACATTGTTTCCGCAGCGGCGCCGGGAGCAATCTCTGCCAAAATACGCAATCTGATGCAGGCGGTTCAAGAAAGAGAAATGGCTCACTTACAACAATGATTTCCACGATGCCGTTTATGCCGGAGAACCAACCGCAGACCTTGCCGTTTCGGCACGGTGGAGTCACCTTGTTATGATGAAAGCAATGCTATATATCTCCTAATTCAACGCAACTCATAAGGTAATGGATCCATTGGACCACAACAGTCAAGTCAACTATCAAAATAACTTATATAAAAATTGGTTTCATGATCCGTCTGTTTCTAACCAACAGGCCTATGAGGAACGTATGCCTGAACAACACAGACAAGCCCATGAGCAAGAACAAATATGGAAGTCTTAAAGGCATGCGGATGCGGCACATCAATGTCAGTTGTGAAACGCCCGTTTTGCTGTTTACGTAAAATACAGCGTGATGCAAAATTTATATTGGAAATTTGAAAGGCGGGTCGTCCCCGCCTTTCTTCAACAAAAATCATATAAACATTCGTTTATCTCTTTGTTGACAATAGGGGGCGGGTGTGGCATAATAAACGTATCGGAAAGCCGCGGTTCGATCCGTTTCTCTTCCTCGGCGTCGGTTATATTCGCAAACAGCCGAACCATAGTTACGGTATCGCGTATCTCGAACAGGCGGGGGTGCGTGTCACCACTCTCGAGCGCACGGCAATCGGCTGTATCGACGACATTGATTCATGCGGCGGGATCGGCGAACTGCTCGGCACGCCCGGCAGATCCGCATTCTCGACGAGAAAGAAAGGCAAAAGCCGATATTTTAAGCGATGTAAGGTTGTACCTGACAAAATTCAAGGGTGCGATTGGTGGTTTTTATGCCGAAAAAGATGTAAAGTGCATGGCGTCAGGAGCGAAAAACACTCCGAAATTCAGGAGGTAACTTTATGAAAAATGTAACAGGGCAACAGAATATTGGGGCTGCGGAACTTGGCAATGACAATATCGAAGAATTTCTTCAAAAAGAACGAGATGCGCTTTTTGAAAGTGTCTTTCATGATTATTGTGAAAGCCGCGACATATCGGCAAGAGAATATGCGGGGTTAAAGAAGGAATGCGAACATAGCCCGAAGCTGCAATACGAAGCAATCAGACATTTCAACCGTAAACTCAGACTTTTCCGCGGGATCGTAAAAGAGCCCTATCGCGCCGATCTTCGGCTTGACGAATTGCTTGAAGTAATTGATAAGCTCGTCGAAGCCGAGGACGAGGAAACTTTCAACGAAATTTACAGTACAATCAAACACAATTAAGGGAGAAACAGATGAAACTATCCGAAAAAATCAGGATCTTGAGAAAGGCGAGAGGGATGTCGCAGGAGGAATTCGGCTACTCCCTCTCGGAGGCCACCGAGGGCGTAACGCGGCAGACGGTATCCGATTGGGAAAACGGCAAGTTCGAGCCGAAACTCGACAATATCCGCGATATCGCACGGGTATTGAACGTGTCTTTCGACGCGCTTTTGGACGAATCCATCGATTTAAACGACGCGGAAACATTGAAAAGTATTTTGCATAATGTTCCGTTGGAAACCCAAAAAAGCATTAACACAAAGATACGTTATGACATTAGGCACTACAATCTCAGCAAAAAGGATTATGTCAAACTCTCGATGCTCATTATTACAACCTTCGCCGTTCTTGTTGTTTCCATCGTCTTGCTGACCGTTGGGATCTTGCTTTCACTTTTCCCTTTATATCTTATCGGCGGGATTCTCGGCGGCATATTTTTAGGTTTAACTCCGGTAACGATCATAGGCATTCAGTCGCTTGTAAGAAAATATAAAAATCCGAAAGGTGCGGCTTTTGGAGAAATCAACAATACCCATTTGATCGTTCATACGTATCAAACGGCGAGCAATGTTGTATATCTACCGCTTGAAAAAATCAAGGAGATCAAGGTCGCAGAAGATGCAACGGAAAGGCACGGGGATGTAGTGATATCTCTCATCGGGCGAGAAAAGCCGATCACCCTGCTCAATGTGGCGTTTCCCCATAAAGTGATTGAATTCTATGAGCAACTTCAAAAGCTCGACGCGGATGACGATCCCGTAAAAATTATTTGATACTGTGTTTAGGAGCTATTATGGACATATACATCAATTCCATATTGAAAAACCCGTCGCTGTGCGACGGCACGGGTTACCGAACGGTGTTGTTCGTACAGGGGTGCGATCTGCATTGTAAAGGCTGTCAGAATCAAAGCGCATGGGATATTACAAAAGGCGTAAAGCGGGAGGTGTCGGAGCTCGCGGAAGAGATCGGGTCGCGCTGTCCGAATAGAGAGCTTACCATTTCCGGCGGGGAACCTCTGATGCAAGCGGACGCGGTTTATGCGCTGATTACGCTGCTGAGTGATTTCGACATTTGCCTTTACACGGGACACGATAAAAGCGAAGTTCCTCAAAAAATACTCGATAGGATCCGATATTTGAAATACGGCCCCTTTATCGAGGACCTGAAAACGACGACGATGCCATTCGTAGGTTCTTCCAACCAAGTCTATGAGGAGATTCATCATGAAACTTCAAAATAAAAATGACAATGCGGCGAACAGAAAAAGTTATGTCGGCAGCATCTACAACGTCGGCGAAAGCGATGTCAAGAATGCTGTTCTCAACTCCATCCCCGAGAAATGGGCCGCTTTACATCGGGACGGATATATCCATATTCACGATCTCGACGCTTACGGTTTAACTTATAATTGTTTGACTTTTGATATTCTCAAAGCCTTTCCCTATTCCGATTTTGCGGGGCTATCCGACACAAAAATTATTGTCGGCGTGTTTGATTTTTTAAAAGAACTCTTCGAGCGCGTGGGAAACGAGCAGAGCGGCGGAATGGCGCTTGCAAATTTCGACAATGATTTTGCGACGATCTTTACAAAACTCGGCGTCGAGTATCACGGAAACGAAGAGGTGTTCCGCGCGGCGATCCATGACCTCATTCTGTGGTGCAACAACACGCATACCCGCATGGGACAGACAAGCTATTACACGTCTTTCAATATCGGACTTGCGGAAAATGATTTTGCACGGTTCTTGGCGTTCACTCTTCTCGATGAGTTTTACGGCGCGGGGGAACTTATCTATAAGCCGAATATCATCTTTAAGGTCGCCCGCGGGATCGGCAGATTTCCCAAGGATAAGAATTATGACCTGTTGATGAAGGCGCTTACCTGCACGGGCAAAAAAATGATTCCGACATACCTTCTCTGCGACTGTGAAATGGACAAGGATACGCCGCCCGAATTGTTATCGATCATGGGATGCAGAACACGCGTGGTCGCGGATAGATTCGGGAAAATCGGTGCGATAGGCAGGAGCAATATTGATAATATCACGATCAATCTGCCTCGGCTTGCGCTGGAAGCGGTACGCGATCACCCTGGCGCGCAACCAAACGAGTTGTTGGAAAAAATCAAAGAAAAATGGCTCGATGTTGCCGATTCGGTTACGGAGATTCTTCTTGACCGTTTTCAAAAGACCTGCCGACAAGATGTCGATTTGTTTCCGACAATGAAGAAGTACGATCTCCTCTGTGAAAACATGAACGAGGCGGAACTTTCGGAGATTTTCAAGCATGGTACACTTTCGATAGGGTTTATAGGACTCAGCGAAACGTTCGATGTCATTTATCACGGTAAATATTGGGAAGATGCGGCAATTTATCAAGCGGCGCTCGATTTTGTTTCGTTTATGCGGAACTATACCGACAGGCAGTCCGAAAAATATAACTTGAATTTTTCTCTGCTCGCGACGAGCGGAGAACTCATCAGCGGAAGATTTGAAGAGATCGATCAAAAGAAATTCAAATCAAATATTTTTGATAAAGGATTTTATACAAACTCCTTTCACGTTGAAGTGGACAGCAGGATCTCGGCGCGTGAGAAAATCGGGAAAGAAGGGAAATTCCACTCTTTCTGCAACGGCGGATGCATCACTTATGTCGAACTTGCGGAGGCGCCGCTCGGCAATCCGCAAGGACTTGATGAGCTTGTGGAAATTGCAATCAAGTCGGGCGTTCACTATCTTGGTTTCAATTATCCGAAAGATGTCTGCGCCGATTGCGGCACAAGCGGTACTTTTGATATTTGCCCTGTATGCGGTAGTACACACATCACGCGCATTCGCAGAGTCAGCGGATATCTTGAAATAGAAGATTATTTCACCTCGGGCAAGAAGCGCGAAGCGGCGACGAGGAAAGCAAACTGAGGAAGTTAAATATGAACCATCTATCAATTGAGGGAATGGACGGCATCGGAAAGTCCACAACTTGCAGATTGCTCTCCGAGAGGCTCGGTTTTCTGTTTGTTGAGAAACCGCTGCACCTGCTATTCGATAAAGACGGCGGGTTTGAAGAATATATCAGGATACGCGATATCGTCAATGCAAATCCGAACAGAGATTTTACGTCCCTCTTTTACGGCCTCGGAAGTCTTTATCTCTACGAAACATACAAAAATGAAAATATCATTACAGACCGTCATCTTGCATCCAACTACGCATGGAGCGGAACGGATACAAACGAAGACGTTTACGAGCTTCTTTTGAAAAAGCTCGGAAAGCCGCGCCTGACGGTCGTTTTGACGGCCAACGAAGAAACGGTGATCCGCAGATTGCAAGACCGCGATCCGCATGACAGCGATATCAAAAAAGCCGTCAAAACCAAGGAAATATGCGAAAGGATGATTTCTTTCTGCGAGAAGTTTTCTCTTCCATATCTTGTCATTGATACAAGCGATATGGCTCCGGATGAAGTCGCGGATCAAATCATTGCCGCTTGGGAGAAGAGCGAATGAGTTTGAGCGATTTGAGATTAAGCAAAAATATGAAATATACCGCTTTGTACTGGGCAATGCGGTTCTATGAATACGCTCCCGAAAAGTATAGGAAACAGTATCAAAGCGGGCTTTCGGCAGAGATCGATTCCGAAAGGCAAGAAGCAACGTTTGGCAATATCTTTGTGCCTTTGAATACGCACGAAAGTTTTGTCGTGTTAGAGCTTCTCGATAGGCTGTTTACGCTTGGTTATGAGCCTTGCGATATCGAAGTCGATGGAAC
>CANQUY010000013.1 GCA_947627125.1 uncultured Clostridia bacterium | reverse complement strand
AACGGACGGAAGCCTGTGGGTGCGGCGTCATGCTGAGAACGAGAGCACAACGCAGTCTGCAAAAGCTCTACCGAAGCATCTCGCCGCATACTTTACGGACATTCGCCGCGAGATTCTTCGGGTTAAGTCCCATCCTCTCATCCTGCTCCCTTTCTCAGAATGACGCGGCGGGGACGGGTGACACGCAGCCATGCCCCCTCCTTGGGGAGGGGGATGTCGCAAAGCGACAGGGGGCGGGGTTGTTCTTCCTCTTTTCAATCAAACATTTAAGGAGAAATATGAAACTCATATTACTTGGTGCACCCGGTGCGGGAAAGGGCACGCAGGCGACGAAGATCGCAGAACGGTACGGCATCGTTCATATCTCCACGGGGGACATCTTCCGCGAGAATATCAAGAACGGCACCGAGATCGGCCTTCTCGCCAAGTCGTATACGGACAGCGGAAAGCTCGTTCCCGACGAGGTGACCGTCGCAATCGTCAAGGACAGATTGTCGCGGGACGACTGCAAGAAGGGCTACCTTCTCGACGGCTTCCCCCGCAATCTCTATCAAGCCCAACAGCTCGATACCTTTGCGAAGATCGACGGCGTCGTCAACATCAATATCGACCATAAGCTCCTCATGGACCGTCTTTGCGGCAGAAGAGTCTGCAAGGAATGCGGCGAGAGCTACCACGTTTCCACCTTGAACGGGGCAACGACCTGCGCAAGGTGCGGCGGAGAGCTCTACCAGAGGAAGGACGACAATCCCGAAACGGTCGGCGCGCGGCTCGCCGTCTACAACGAACAGACGGCTCCTCTCATCGACTATTACGGCAAGAAGGGTCTTATCCTCAACTTTACGGGCAGCGAGGCTCCTGCCGAAGTCCTCTTCGGGGAAATCAAGGAAGTCCTCGACAAGCTCCAATGATCAGGCCCAAGACGGAAAGTGAAATAGAGCTCATGCGCGAGCCCTGCCGCATCGTCAAGGAATGCCTCGCATACGTCGGCGAACACATCGGCGCGGGCATGACGACGAAGGAGGTGGACGACCTCGTCTACCGCTTCATCAAGGCGGAGGGCGCGGAGCCGAGCTGCCTCGGTTACTGCGGCTATCCCGCAAGCGCGTGCGTTTCCGTCAACGAGGTCGTCGTGCACGGGATCCCCGACGGCAGAGCACTCGAGGAGGGCGATATCGTCAGCGTGGACCTGTGCGCCTACAAGAACGGGTTCCACGGCGACGGCGCGAGGACCTTCCGCATCGGCAAGGTCAGCGCGGAGAACGACAAGCTCGTCCGCGTCACCGAGGAGTGCTTCTTTAAAGGCATCGAGGGCTTTAAGGCGGGCATGCCGCTCTACAATATCAGTTACCAGGTCCAACAGCACGCCGAGCGCAACGGGTTCTCCGTCATCCGCTCCTACACGGGCCACGGCATCGGGCACGAAATGCACGAGGATCCCTCCGTTCCCAATTACGGGAAGAGGGGCACGGGGCCGCGGATAGAGGCGGGCACTGTCATCTGCGTGGAGCCGATGATCGCCGCGGGCGGCTGGCGGGTCAGAGTGAAAGAGGACGGCTGGACGGCCGTCATGACGGACGGAAAATGCGCGGCGCATTACGAGAACACCCTCGTCGTACGCGAGGACGGCGTCGAGATTCTGACGCTTTAACGGAGGAATTATGTCGAAGGACGACGTTATCGAAGCGGAGGGCAGGGTCATCGAGGCGCTCCCCAACGCGACATTCAAAGTAAAACTTTCCAACGGGCACATCATCACGGCGTATATCTCCGGGAAGCTGAGAATGAACTATATCCGCATCATCGAGGGCGACGCAGTGAAGCTCGAAATGAGCCCCTACGACCTCACGAAAGGGCGCATCACCTGGAGAAGTAAGAACTGAGCCCCCGCGCCTCTCGCTGCCCCTTTTAGGGGAAGTGGCCCGTAAGGGCCGAAGGGGTTCAAAACCCCTCAGTCACGCAAGGACGGCGTGACAGCTCCCCTGTGAGGGGAGCCAAGGATGTCCTGCGGGGCCCCAACACAACCAAAACGAATAATATCCAGAGGTAACATATCATGAAAGTCAGACCTTCCGTAAAACCTATGTGCGACAAGTGCAAGGTCATCAAGAGAAACGGCAAAGTTATGGTCATCTGCTCCAAAAATAAGAGCCATAAACAAAGACAGGGCTAAAAATTGATTGACTTGTCCGAAAAAATCTGTTATAATAAAAAAAATGCGGTCCGAAAAACGCATACAACAGGCAACTTAGGCTGAATTTCCGCACGGCTCTGTGCGGAAAGTCGGCTTGCTTTGCGTCTTAAAACCGAATTTTGAAAACAAACGCACCCCGATAAGGCATTTTCCACTGCCGAAGCGGGGGAGGCGACGCCATATAAAACCAAAAAAAATTTCACCTAAAAACATGGAGGTTACAGTCAATGGCACGTATTGCCGGTGTGGATCTGCCGAGAGAAAAGAGAATTGAAATCGGCCTCACCTACATTTACGGAATCGGTCTCACCACGTCCAAGAAGATCCTCGCAGAAACGGGCATCAATCCCGATACGAGAGTGAAGGATCTCGACGAAAACGACGTTTCTAAACTCAGAGAATATATCGACCACCACTACACCGTGGAGGGCGAACTCAGAGGACAGGTGAGCATGAACATCAAGCGTCTGATGGAGATCGGATGCTATCGCGGCGTCCGCCACAGAAAGGGCTTGCCCGTCCGCGGACAGAGCACAAAGCGCAACGCGAGGACCCGCAAGGGCCCGCGCCGCACCGTCGCGAACAAGAAGAAGTAAGGAGTAAAGACAAATGGCTGAGAAGAAAAAGACAGTTGTATCGCGCAAGCGGAAAGAACTGAAAAAGGTAGACAAAGGGCAAGTTCATATCCAGTCTACTTTCAATAACACCATCGTCACCTTTACGGACATGAACGGCAACGTCATCTCGTGGTCGAGCGCGGGCGCGCTGAAGTACCGCGGTTCGAGGAAGGGAACTCCCTTCGCCGCACAGATGGCAACGGAAACGGCCGCAAAGGCCGCCAAGGAACACGGGCTCCGCTCCGTCGAGGTCTACGTCAAGGGCCCCGGCGCAGGCAGGGAATCTGCGATCCGCGCGCTCGCCAACTGCGAGCTCGAAGTGACGCTCATTTCCGACGTTTCGCCCATCGCCCACAACGGCTGCCGCCCGCCCAAGCGCAGAAGAGTATAACAGGAGGAAACCGAAATGGCAGTATATAGAGATGCAAAATGTAAGCTCTGCAGACGCGAGGGCAACAAGCTCTTCTTAAAGGGCGAAAAATGCTACATGGAAAAGTGCCCCTTCAACAAACGCCCCCTTCCTCCCGGACAGCACGGCGCGGGCAGGAAAAAGGTTTCCGAGTACGGGCTTCAGCTCCGCGAGAAGCAGAAGACCAAGCGCATCTACGGCGTACAGGAGAAGCAGTTCCGCAAATACTACGAGGTTGCGGACCGCATGAAGGGCATCACGGGCGAAAACATGCTCTCCCTCCTCGAGAGGAGGCTCGACAACGTCATCTACCGCATGGGGATCGGCGTGTCGCGCACGCAGGCAAGGCAGCTCGTGAACCACGCAATGTTCACCGTCAACGGCAGAACGGTCACCGTTCCTTCCTACAGCGTGAAGGCGGGGGACGTCATCGCCGTCAAGGAAACGAGAAAGAATAACAAATTCTTTGAGCAGATCAAAGGGATGAAGGTCGGGAACATGCCCAAGTGGCTGGAATTCGATCCGGAGAAGTTGGAAGGCAAAGTTTTGGCGCTTCCTGCCCGCGAAGATGTCGATAGCCAGATCGCGGAACATATGATCGTCGAGTTCTACTCCAAGTAACCGTTAAGGAGGTAGCCCTGTGATAGAAATGGATATGCCCAAGATCGAGGTCACGGAAAACGAGGAAAAATCGTACGCGAAGATCGTCGTTGAACCGCTCGAAAAGGGTTTCGGTCTTACAATCGGCAACTGTTTGAGAAGGATCCTGCTCTCCGCTCTTCCGGGAGCCGCAGCGCAGGGGATCAGATTCATGGACGGGACGGTGAAACACGAGTTCTCCTCCATTCCCGGCGTCAAAGAGGACGTCACCGAGATCATTCTGAACCTCAAACTGCTCGCCATCAAGACAAGAGTTACCGATAAAGATTTCACCAAAACTTTGCGCCTTACCGTGGAGGGGCCCGCCGTGGTCACCGCTGCGGATATTTCGCAGGACGCTGAGATCGAGATCGTCAATTCCGACCAGTATATCTGCACGGTGGATGCGGGCGGAAAGCTCGATATGGAGATCACCTTCGGCCGCGGCAGAGGTTATCATCCCGCAAAGGATAATAAACAGCCCGTGCTCGACTATATCCCCGTCGATTCCATCTACACGCCCGTGCAGAAGGTCAATTACCAGGTGGAGCCCGCCCGCGTCGGCCAAAACATTGATTACGACAGGCTCACCCTTGAAGTCTGGACGGACGGCACTTTCTCAGGCAAAGAGATCGTGTCGCTCGCCGCAAAGATCATGCAGGATCACATCAACCTGTTCGTCAACCTCTCCGAAACCATCAAGGATATGGATATCCTCGTCAAGACGGACGACGACAAACAGCAGCAGATCCTCAGCATGAAGATCGAGGACATGGACTTCTCCGTCCGTTCCTACAATTGCTTGAAACGCGCAAACATTCACACCGTGGAAGACCTCATCCGCAAGACGGAAGACGAGATGCTCAAGGTTCGCAACCTCGGCAAGAAATCTCTCGATGAAGTCATGCAAAAACTTGAACAGTACGGTCTTTCGCTTGAAAAAAAGGAGGATTAAAAGATGCCCGGTAAACTTGGAAGACCTACAAAGGAGAGAATCGCGATTTTGCGGAATCAGGCGTCCCAGCTCCTTTGGTACGGCAAAATCGAAACGACGCAGGCAAGAGCCAAGGAGCTTCAGCCCTACGTCGAAAAGCTCATCACCAAGGCCGTCAACACCTACGACGACGTCGTCGAGGTCGAGAAGGTCGCAAAGGACAAGAAAGGCAAGGAGATCAGGATCAAGACGTATAAGGACGGTCCGAAGAAACTTGCCGCCCGCCGCGCGGTCATGGCCAAGACATATGACCTGCCCGAGATCAAGGAGTTCGCAGAGAAGAAGAGCGACTTCAAGAAGCGCACGGCGGACCATCAGCACCCGTTGATGGAAAAACTTTTCGATGAACTTGCGCCCAAGTATGCACAGCGGAAGGAAGAGCTCGGACAGGGCGGCGGTTATACGAGAATTTATCTTCTCGGGGCACGCCGCGGCGACGGCGCCGAGACTGCCATCATCGAACTTGTCTGACATGACATGAAAGAAACACCCTTTGCAGGGTGTTTTTTTGTGCGCTCCCGCCTTTCCCTTGGGGGCCGACCCGCCCGCTCATCCTGCTCTTCCTCTTGCCTGCCCCTGCGCCCCCGCTCTCATCCTGCCCCGCCGCTCATCTTGACCCTGAGCGAAGCCGAAGGGGAAGGATCCCATGAAACGCACGGGAGCCCATAGCGGCGTCATGCTGAGGCACAGCAGCCCCGCGTCATTCTGAGAAACGGACACACTACGAAGTCCGAGGACCTGACCCGAAGAATCTCGCGGGGCGGTGTTGACAGTGCGGCGAGATGCTTCGGGTCGACTTTCGCAGACTGCGTTGTGCTCCCGTTCTCAGCATGACGCCGCGATTGGCCGCCGTGCATTTAACAAGCTCAGAATGACGCGGGGCGGCAGGAGCCGAGGGACCCCCACCTCAATTTTTCATTTTTCATTTTTAATTTTGAATTCAAAAAAAGACGCCGTGCGGCGTCTTTTCGTGCTATATGTTGCATTATTTCATAAAGGCCAAGAATGCTTTGTAGTTGCTGTAGAGGTCGGCCTTGGAGATGACTTCCCACGGCGCGTGCATCGAAACGACGGGCACTCCCAAATCGACGGTGTCGATATTCAGATTGGCCACGAACTTCGCCACCGTGCCGCCGCCGCCGATGTCCACCTTGCCGAGTTCCGCTGTCTGCCAGACGACGCCCTCTTCGGCAAACATTTTCCGCACTTCGCCGATGAATTCCGCATTTGCGTCGTTGCTGCCGCTCTTGCCGCGGGAACCTGTGAACTTGCACATGGCCGTCCCGCAGGACAAAATGGCGCTGTGCCTCTTCTCATAAACGCCCGCAAAGTTGGGGTCGAATGCCGCCGTGACGTCCGAGGAGAGGCACTTCGACGCCGACCGCACCTTTCTGAAATTGGCTCCGAGGGCAATGGAAATTTCCTCCATGAGGTCCTCATAGACCTTGGACTGAATGCCCGTGTTGCCCTCGCTGCCGATCTCTTCCTTGTCCACAAGCATGGCAAGCACGGTGTGGGGAGTTTCATTGTTGAGAACTGCCGTCAGCGCGGGATAGGCACACACCCGGTCGTCGTGGCCGTAGGCGCCGATGAGGGCCCTGTCGAACCCGACGTCGCGGGCGGGGAAAGCGGGCACGGCGGAGAGCTCCGCAGAGAGGAAATCTTCCTCCGTAATGCCGTATTTTTCGTGAAGAATGTTCAAGACGTTGAGCTTGATCTTGCTATCGACGTCCTCATCTGGATAGGGCATGCCGCCGACGAGCACGTTGAGCTGTTCCCCTTCGATGAGCTTATTCGCGCTGCCGCTCATCTGTTCGCCGCCGAGGTGGGGGAGAAGGTCATTGATATAGAACACGGGATCCTTGGGATCCTCGCCGACCCTGACCGTGACCTTTGTGCCGTCCTTCAGGATGACGACGCCGTGAAGGGCGAGGGGAATGGCCGTCCACTGATATTTTTTGATGCCGCCGTAGTAATGGGTCTTGAAAAAGGCCATGCCGCTGTCCTCATAGAGAGGATTTTGCTTGATATCCACGCGGGGAGCGTCGATATGCGAGGCGATGATGCGCATGCCGTCCTCTTCGAGGGGAAGGGTCCCGACGCGGAACACGACGACGGACTTGCCGCGGTTGACGAAATATTTCTTGTCGCCTGCCTTGAGGGGATCGCCGAAATGATATTCCGTGAAACCTGCTTTTTCGGCCGCTTGAACGGCGTAATCGGTGGCTTCGCGCTCCGTCTTTGCGGCGTCGAGGAAGGATTTGTAGCCCTCGGCATAGTCGAAGATGGCCTTTTTCTCGGCCTTGTCGGCCTGTTCATAGTAATTTTGTTTCTTGTAGGCGAGCTCCTTTTGGAGAGCCTTGCCCTTGCTCTTTTTGTCTGACATATTGTCCTCCGCGTTTTCTTTTTTTATACCACTGATTATAGCACACAAAACGCTTGGAGGCAAGCAAATTCAAGAATATGGCTTGGGAGATTTGGGATGACACGGGACGGGGCTTGTTTCCCCTTGTAGGGGAAGTACCCGCGCAGCGGGGGATAGGGTTTCGGAACCCCTCAGTCACTGCGTGACAGCTCCCCTAAGAGGGGAGCCGAGAGCCGTGGCGGCGTCATACTGAGGCACAGCAGCCCCGCGCGCTCATCCTGACCCTGAGCGTAGTCGAAGGGGAAGGATCCCGTTAAACTGACGGACTTCGTTTAAGGGGATTCTTCGGTCGGCTGCGCCTCTCTCAGAATGAGCGGGCAACCAACGGACCGTCCCAATCACGTCACCCTGAGCGTAGTCGAAGGGTCACCGCAGCTTAATAAACCGCAGCTTAATAAGGTGATGGTTCGACTGCGCTCACCATGACGTAATCGGAACGGCTGGGTCGGTCGGCACGCAGGGCAACGTCGTCACGGCCTCACATATTGTTGCCTGTGCCGTCGCCGAAGCCAAGACTTATTAGGATTGCGCGGTTGACGCGCGACATGGTGGAGGGGGGAAGTTCCCCGATCCGCGCCATCAACCTCTTTTTGTCGATAGTACGGATCTGCTCCAAAAGAATGACGCTGTCCCGCGCGAGGCCGAATGCGGACGGCAGTTCGATATGGGTGGGGAGCCGCGCCTTGTGGATCTTGCTCGTCACAGCGGCCGCGATCACGGTGGGGGAGTATTTGTTGCCCGTATCGTTCTGCACGACGAGCACGGGACGCACGCCGCCCTGTTCGCTGCCCACAACGGGACTCAGGTCCGCATAATAAAGTTCTCCGCGTTTGACGATCATATCTTACCTCTTTTGTGAGCGTCCTCCGCTATCATTGTATGTAACGGAAGGGCCTTGTGCTCACCGTACCCGAATTTTTGACCTTTTCGGCGGGAATTATACGGGGTTCGATCATCCTGCCCCGCGCGTCCACTCTGCCCCGCCGTTCTAAATCGCGTCACCCTGAGCAACGTCGAAGGGGAAGGATCCCATAAAACGCACGGCGGCTTATTGTGCGGCGTCATGCTGAGAAGGGGAGCACAACGCAGTCTGCGAAAGTCGAACCGAAGCATCTCGCCGCAAAGTAGTCCGTTCGCCCCGCGAGATTCTTCGGGTCAATTCGTCGGACTTCGTTCATTCTCCGTTTCTCAGAATGACGCGGGGCGGACTGCTTCCGTGCGTTTACGAGATCCGCTCGCTTCGCTACTTCGCGCTACGCGCTCGTGCCGCGCTTAGACACAAATAGAATGCGCGCGGGGCGGGATGAGGGTGCGGCGGGGCCGTATTCGGGAAGAAATGCGGGCATATATGGAAAGAAATGCCTGAAAAGAATTGTGTTTTTTAAAATAAAATGGTATAATAACTTCGTATCGATTTTTAAACAGGGAGATACGATTTATGGCAAAAGTTATCGTAGACGCGATGGGCGGCGACAACGCCCCCGCGGAGATCATAGAGGGCGCGATCCTTGCGCTCCAGAAGAGAAAGGATTTCTCGCTCATCTTTACGGGCGACGAGGCGCTCGTGGAGCGTGAACTCGAAAAACACAATTTCGATGCTTCCCGTGTCGAGATCATTCCCTGCAAGGAGGTCATTACGGGGGACGATATTCCCACTTCCGCCGTCAGGACCAAGCGGGACAGTTCCCTCGTCGTGGGGCTCAGAATGCTCAAGGAGGAGCCCGACATTGCGGGATTCCTCTCGGCGGGGAGCACGGGCGCGGTGCTCACGGGCGGCGTCATGCACATCGGCAGGATCAAGGGGATCATGCGTCCCGCGCTCTGCCCCGGGATCCCCAACGTGCACGGCGGGCAGACGCTGCTGTGCGACTGCGGGGCGAATGCCGAATGCAAGCCCCAATATCTTGTCCAATTCGCCCTCATGGCTACGGCGTACGCGCGGACACATGGGATCGAAAATCCCAAGGTCGGCCTCCTCAACAACGGCACCGAGGAGCACAAGGGGGACCCTCTGCACCAGGAGGCGTTTGCGCTCTTAAAGGAATTTGAGGGCATCGATTTCGTCGGCAACGTCGAGGGACGGGATATCATGTACGGCGACGTCGATATCGTCGTTGCGGACGGATTTTCCGGCAATATCGCCCTGAAATCGGCGGAGGGTTGCGGAAAGACGGTTTCCGCCGTCCTCAAGAACGAATTCAAGAAAAATCTCGGCAGCAAGATCGCCTATCTCTTTGCAAGAAAGCAGGTCAACCGCCTCAAAGGCATGCTCGACTATGCCAAGCTCGGCGGAAGTCCCTTTTTGGGGCTCAAAAAGCTCGTCGTCAAGTGCCACGGTTCCTCCAAGGCGAACAGCATTACGCCAGCCGTGTCCCAGATCCTCGACGCCTACGAGGGCGACCTCATCGGCAAGATCACGGAGATGCTCAAGGCCTCGGGCGTGGCGGCGGAGGAAGCATGAGAAACGGCGAGGACTGGACGGAGGAAACCTTTGAAGAGGTGCAATCCGCCATCGGCTACACCTTCCGCGACAGGGAACTCTTAAAGACATGCTTCACCCATTCCACCTACCGCAACAACGTCGCCCACGGCGGCGAGGACAACGAGCGGCTGGAATTTTTGGGGGACGCGGTGCTGCAGCTCATCGTTTCGGACTATCTCTTCCGCACTTCCAAGAAGGACGAGGGGAAGCTGACCGAAAAGCGCAAGGGATACGTTTCCAAGGAGGCCCTCACGCCCGTTGCGGAGAAGCTCGGCCTCATGAAGTTTCTCCGCCATTCCAACCGCGAGGAGGACATGGGCGGCAAGGACGGAAAGATCAAGTCGAGCCTGTTCGAGGCCGTGACGGCGGGGATCTACCTCGACGGCGGCATGGAGGCGGCGGGCAGATTTTTGAAACGGAATTTAGAATATATGGACATGGAGAGCCCTATCTCCGCCCTGCAAATTTATGTACAGGAGAGGGCGAAGCTGACGCCCGATTATTCCGAACGGGCCGAAAACGGAGAATTCTCCGCCGAGGTCAGGGCGCTCGGGGAATGGGGAACGGGCAGGGGCAAGAGCAAGCAGGCGGCCAAGGAAGCGGCGGCCAAGGCGCTCCTTGAAAAACTCAAAGAGAGGGAAAAACATTGAATCTGAAGGAAATCAAAGTAGCGGGGTTCAAATCCTTTGCGGACAAGACCTCCATAAAGTTCGAGGACGGCGTCACCTGTATCGTCGGCCCCAACGGCTGCGGCAAATCCAACGTCGCGGACGCCGTGAGATGGGTGCTCGGCGAACAGTCGGCAAAGGTCCTGCGCGGCACTTCCATGCAGGACGTCATCTTCAACGGCACCGAAACGAGGCGGCAGCTCAGCTACTGCGAAGTGACCCTCGTCTTTGACAATACCAACCGCCTCTTCGACGTGGACTACAGCGAGGTCGCCATGACCCGCCGCCTGTACCGCTCGGGCGAGAGCGAATACCTTCTCAACATGCAGCCGTGCAGGCTCAAAGAGATCGTCGCCCTCCTCCATGACGTCGGTATCGGCAAGGAAGGGTACTCCATCATCGGCCAGAACAGGGTAGACATCATCATGAACGCCAAGCCCGAGGACAGGCGTGCCGTCTTTGAAGAGGCGACGGGCGTCATGAAGTTCAAGATCCAGCGCCGCGAGATCGAGAGCAAGCTCCAGAACGCACGGGACAACCTCACCGTCTTTATCCAGAGAATGGACGAGGCCGAAAAACAGCTCCGTCCCCTCGAACAGCAGGCGGAAACGGCCAAGAAATACCGCGGCTACTATGAGGACCTCCGCCACGAGGAAGTCAATACATACCTTCTCCGCTATGAGAATTTCACCGAGGAAACGGGCAAGCACAGGAGAAAGATCGAGGAGGCGGAACAGGAACTCGTCGGCGTGGAGGCAAGGCTCTCCGAAGTAGACGACGAGGAAACTTCCGCCCGCGAACAGATCGAGGGCGCAGACGCCGTCCTCCGCGATCTCAATGACAATCTCCGCCTCTATGAGGTCGGCATGGCGAACAAGACGGGTGAGGCCAAAGTGCTCTCCGCCCGTATCGAGAGCTATAAGCGCGAGCTTGCCGCCGCATCCGAAACGGTGGACTATTCCATCCGCCGCACCAAGACCATCGACGGGCTCGTTGCGGAGGGGGAGAAAAAGACGGAGAAGATGCGCGGCCGTGCCGCCGAGATCGGCAAGGAGAGCGCGGAACTCACAATGAAACTGCGCGAGGCAGAGGCGAGGATCATGGCGTATGAAAAGCTCTCCCTCGAACAGCGCGCAAGCGAACTCTCCTCCGTGGAAAACCTCGCCGACCTCAGGGCGAACGCGGGAAGCCTTGCGGCCAAGCGCGACGCCGCACAGGACCGTGCCGCAGAGGTCAGGGAGGCGATCGGAAAGGCGCAGACCCGCCGCACCGAATATCTCCGCCAGAAAGCGGAATGTCTCGCGGATAAGGCGGAATGCGAGAACTTCCTCAACAAAAAGGAGAGCGAGGAGAGCGCGCTCGCGTCCGAAATTTCCGACCTTGCCAACAGCGAGCGGCGCATTTCACAGGAGATCGTCGAGGCGAATTCCTCCATTGCAAGCTATCAGAACAATCTCGAACTCTACAAGAGTTTAAAGAACCAATACGAGGGCTACCGCGATTCCGTCCGCCGTCTTCAGCTCGAGGGGCAGCGCAATCCCGACGTCGGCCGCCGTATCAAGGGGGCGATCGCAGATATCGTCCATACCGATAAAAAGTACGAAGTCGCCATCGAAACCTCCTTCGGCGCGGCCATGCAGAACCTTGTCACCGCCACGCAGGACGACGCGAGATGGCTCGTCGAATACCTCAAGCGCACGGGCTGGGGCATTGTCACCTTCCTCCCCGTGGACGGTATGCGCGCCCGCGTCAACTCGGCGGAAGTCCGCATGGCCCTCCGCGAGAGCGGGGCGGTGGGCCTCGCTGACGAACTCGTAAAGTACGACCCCTACTACAACAGCGTCGTCACGAACCTGCTCGGCAACACCCTCATCGTCGATACGATCGCAAGCGCGACGAATATCGCAAAACGCTATCCGCACGCCTTCCGTATCGTCACTTTGGACGGCGACACGATCGCAACTTCGGGCGCGATCACGGGCGGCTCGCGGAAGAAGGAGAGCGGACATCTCCTCGCGGGCGAACGCCGTATCAAGGAGTGCGAAGAGGAGATCGCCAAAAAGACTGCCACCGTCGGAAAGCTCAAGGGTGCGCTCGAATCGTGCGGCAGGGACCTCGACGAGGCGAGGGCAAAGTATGAGGCGTTCCGCGTCAAAGTGCAGGAGCAGACGGCAAACCTCGCCGCCCTCGCGCAGAAGGAGCTCGCCATCGTTTCCCTCATTGCCGACGCAGATAAGGACATTGCAGACTTCACCGCCCTCCTCGCCCAGCTGACGAGAAAGGCGGACGAACTCGAGAGCGAAGTGCTCTCCTCCGCCGAAAACGAGGAACTTTTGAGCCGCATCCGCAGCGAGGCAGCCAAGGAGGCGGGGGAAAGGGAGGCCGAGAGCGGCAAGCTCAAGGAGAACCGCGACGCCCTTTCCGAACAGCTCCACGCGCTCGAAGTCGAGGGGGCGACCCTCTCCACCACCCTTGCCTCGGAGGAGGACAATCTCCTTCGCCTTCGGGATGAAAAACAAGACTTATTGCAGAAAGTAGAGGAAACGAGGGCGTCCATTGCGGGCACCGAGCGGCAGATCGAGGCATTAAAACGGGACGAAGAAAAGGCCTCTCTCACCGAGGAGGAACAGGAGGCCGTCGGCATTCTCAGAAAGAAACTTGCGGAGGCGGAGGAGCAGAAAAAGACGGTCTACCAGCGTCAGACCCTGCTCGCCGAGGAGAAGCGGAAACTTCTTGCGCGGCAGATGACCCTCTCCGAAAAGAAGCACCAGTGCGAGCTCGAGATCTCCAAGGCGGAAACCCTTCTTGAGAACATGCAGCAGCGCATGGAGGAGGAATACCAGCTCACCTACGAAACCGCGCTCGAATTCCGCGACCCCGACTACGACATTTCGCAGGCGGCGGTCAATATCGCGAACCTGAAGCGGAAGATCACCGCGCTCGGGCCCGTCAACCCGCGTGCGGAGGAGGACTACGCCGCCCTCTTCGAACGCTACAGCGACATGCAGACGCAGAAGGACGACCTCGACAAGGGCATCGTGGACCTCACCACCGTGCTCGAGGACCTCAAGGCGGAGATGCAGAAGAAGTTCGACGACGGTTTCAACGAGATCAACAGGAACTTCACCCAGATCTTCAAGGAGCTCTTCGGCGGCGGCAGGGCGGAAATGCAGCTCGACTACACCGACTGTATCGACCCCTTGGACGCAGGCGTCGAGATCATCGCCTGCCCTCCGGGGAAGAAACTCGCCAAAATTTCCCTCCTCTCGGGCGGCGAGCGTGCGCTCACGGCTATCGCCATTCTGTTCGCCATTCTGAAGGCCAACCCCATGCCCTTCTGTATTCTCGACGAGATCGAGGCCGCGCTCGACGAGGCCAATGTCGATCGGTTCGCGAAATATCTCAAGAAATTCTCGCAGGATACGCAGTTCATTGTCATCACGCACAGAAAGCCGACGATGAACCAGGCGGACAGTTTGTTCGGCGTCACGATGGAGGAAAAGGGCGTCAGCAAGATCGTTTCCGTCAAGCTCTCCGAAGTCGAATCCCGCTTGGGCGGCGACACGGTTATGTAAAAAATTCGATGAATTCTTTTCAAGGGCAAAAAGAAATCAACGAGGGGTTAAGTGCCGTATTTCACAACTGCTTGTGCGGCCGACAGCTCCGTTTTTCACAGGGGCAGGAAGCCGCAGGTATGCGGCAAATTGGGTGCGCTTAGGCAGGGCGACCCTGCCACGCGCAGTGATTTGGAATGGGTCCGTTGAAGCACGGGAGCCGCGCTCATCCTGACCTCGTAGCCGAAGGGGAAGGATTCCATAAAACCGACGGGAGCTTTTTCCTCATTCCGAGCCCCGCAAGGGGCGAGAGAATCTCGCACTAAGAACGGAAGTCCGTAAGTTTACGAGATCCCCTCGCTACGCCTCGGGATGAGGGGTTGCCCCGTCTTGCTTCCCCTTGTAGGGGAAGTACCCGCGTAGCGGGGGATAGGGTTCAAACCCCTCAGTCACTGCGTGACAGCTCCCCTAAGAGGGGAGCCAAGTCATTCCAATTCCGCTCCACCACAATTTTTAATTTTTCATTTTAAATTTTTAATTTCCGCGCTAAATCGCAACATAAGTGTGAAATTTTATGGGTTTTTTCAGTAAAATCAGGGACGCGCTCAAGAAAACGCGCGATACCGTTGCAACAAAACTGAGGCAGTTGTTTCTCAAAAATAAGCTCGGCGACGCCTTCTATGACGAGCTCGAGGAGATCCTCATCTCCTCCGACGTCGGCGTCAAGACGGCCGAGGACGTCGTGGAACAGGTCAAGGAGGAGGCCATCGGAAACAAGCTCAAGGATGAGCAGTTCGTCACCGATCTCCTCAAGGATATCCTCGAGGACACCCTCAACGAGGCCCCCGTGCCCGCATTCAACTACCCCTGCGTCATCATGTTCGTGGGGGTGAACGGCGTCGGCAAGACGACGACCATCGGCAAAGTCGCCAACTATTTTGTGAAACAGCACAAATCGGTCACCGTGGCGGCGGCGGATACCTTCAGGGCGGCGGCCACCGAACAGCTCGAGATCTGGGCGGAGCGGGCCAAGGTCCGCATCGTCAAGCACGAGGAGGGGAGCGACCCTGCTGCCGTCGTCTACGACGCCCTTTCCTCCATGAAAGCGAGAAAGACGGATGTGCTTCTCATCGACACGGCGGGGCGGCTCCACGTCAAGGAGAACCTCATGAAGGAGCTCTCCAAGATGAACAGGGTCGTCGAGCGGGAGTTCCCCGAGGCGACATTCTATAAATTTTTGGTGCTTGACGCCACGACGGGGCAGAACGCCTTCTCACAGGCGAGCGTGTTCAACGAGGCCGTGGACCTCGACGGCATTGTCCTCACCAAGCTCGACGGCACGGCCAAGGGCGGGTTTGTGTTCTCGCTGTGCGGCGAGCTGAAAGTCCCCGTCGTCTTTGCGGGCGTCGGCGAAAAGATCGACGACCTTGAACTCTTCGACGCCGAACAATTTGTTGAAGGGTTTTTCTAAAAATTTCGATGAATTCTTTTTTAAAGGGCAAAAAAGAATTCATCGAGGGGTTAAGTGCCGTGTTTCACAACTGCCTCTACGGCCGACAGCTCCGTTTTTCACAGGGGCAGTAAGCCGCAGGTATGCGGCAAATTGGGTGCGCTTAGGCAGGGCGACCCTGCCACGCGCAGTGATTTGGAACGGGTCCGTTGAAGCACGGGAGCCTGTCGCGGCGTCATGCTGAGAAAGGGAGTGGTACGAAGTCTACGGGTGCTTACCCGAAGCATCTCGCCGCACTGTGTACGTTTGCCCCGCGAGATTCTTCGGGCCAATTCATCGGACTTCGTTCTTTCACGCGTTCTCAGAATGACGCGGGGCGCTCGCTCATCCTGCCCACACGCTCAGCATGAGCGCGCTAAAAAATCTTTCTCCCCGTCAAGGAAAAATGCTTGACAGGGGGATTTTTCTTTGGTATAATGTCCATACGATGAAAGATCTGAGATATTTGCAGCTGTGGGACGCCTACGGGCCGCTGCTCACCGACAGCCAGCGGGAGATCTGCGAAAAGTACTATCTTTACGATCTCTCCCTCTCCGAAATCGCCGAGGAAAAGGGCATCACGAAGCAGGCCGTTTCGGACGCACTCAAGACGAGCCGCGAACTTCTCGATTCTTACGAAGAAAAGCTGCACTTCAACGAACAGACGCAAAATTACTCGCTCGCCGTTTCCTTCATGATGACGGACGTGACGCGTGCGCTCGAGGCCTTTAAGCAAAAATATCCCACTTATGTGCGGGAAATCGACGAAATTATCGAAAAAGTTACGGTCGGCGAAACGGTCGATCTCGACAAAGAGGAGAATTGAATGGCGCTCTTTGCATCGCTCTCGGAGCGGCTCAACCATATCTTTTCAAAGCTCACCAAGCGCGGGAAACTCACCGAGCTCGAAATAAAGCAGGCCATGCGCGAGGTCCGCGTCGCCCTTTTGGAGGCGGACGTCAACCTCAAGGTCGCCAAGGACTTCATAGCGGAGGTCAGCGAAAAGGCGGTGGGCCAGCAGGTCCTGCAATCCCTCAACCCCGCCCAGCAGGTCATCAAGATCGTCAACGAGGAGCTCATTGCCCTCATGGGGCCCTCGAATGCCAAGCTCGAAGTGAGCCCCAAGCCCCCGACGGTCATCATGATGTGCGGTCTGCAGGGCGCAGGCAAGACGACGATGTGTGCAAAACTCGCCGTCCAGCTCAAAAAACAGGGCAAAAAGCCCCTCCTCGTCGCCTGCGATATCTATCGTCCCGCCGCCATCGACCAGCTCAAAGTCGTTGCAAGTAAGGCGGGTGCGGAGGTGTTTGAAAAGGGCACGCAGGCTCCCCCCAAGACGGCCAAACAGGCCGTGGAATACGCCCTCAAGATGGGATTCGACACCGTCGTCATCGACACGGCGGGGCGGCTCCATATCGACGAAAAGCTCATGCAGGAGCTTGAGGATATCAAGAAGGAAGTTTCCGTCACCGAGATCCTTCTCACCGTTGACGCCATGACGGGGCAGGACGCGGTGAACGTTGCGGAAACTTTCAACTCCCGTCTTGACGTCACGGGCGTCATTCTGACCAAACTTGACGGCGATACGCGCGGCGGCGCATGCCTTTCGATCAAGGCCGTCACGGGGAAACCCATCAAGTTTATCGGCGTGGGGGAGAAGATCACCGACCTCGAGCCCTTCTATCCCGACCGCATGGCCTCAAGAATTTTGGGGATGGGGGACGTTCTTTCCCTCATCGAAAAGGCGCAGGCGGCCGTCACCGAACAGCAGGCCAAGGAGATGGAGCGCAAGATGCGCGAAAATTCCTTCACCCTTGCCGATTATCTCACGCAGTTTGAAACGCTCAAGAAGATGGGCGGCGCGGGGGCCCTTCTCAATATGCTCCCCGGGGCGAACAAGATGAAGCTCAAGGACGGGGACATCGACGAGAGCAAGATCGAGCGGATCCGCGCCATCATTCTCTCAATGACCCCCAAGGAGAGGGACAACCCGAATATCATCAACTCCTCGCGGAAACGCCGCATTGCCTTGGGCTCGGGGACGACCGTGCAGGACGTCAACCAGCTTTTGAAGCAATTCGAGCAGACCAAGGAAATGATGAAACGCTTCCGCGGGAAGAAACGCTTGCCGTTTTGAGATTAAGCCGCTCATCCTGACCCTGAGCGCAGTCGAAGGGGAAGGATCCCGTAAAACCAACGGAAGTCCGCGTCATTCTGAGAACGTGGGAAGGACGAGAGGACGGGACTTGACCCGAAGAATCTCGCGGGGCGTGAACTATGCGGCGAGATGCTTCGGTACAACTTCCATAAACTCCGTTTTGCTTCCGTTCTCAGCATGACGCCGCACCCATGATACCCCCAAAATCGCAACATATGTTGCAAAAAATCAGTCAAAAATAAAAAATTCATCATAGAGAGGTAACAAACAATGGTCAAAATGAGATTGGTCAGAATGGGCGACAAGAAGTCCCCTGTCTACCGTATCGTCGTCGTTGACGCACGCAAAGCGGCAACGGGTGAGTACATCGAGAAAGTCGGTTTCTACGATCCCAAGTCCAACCCCGTGACGCTCACGGTGGACGTCGAAAAGGCAAAGGATTGGCTCAGCAAGGGCGTGCAGCCCACCGAAACGGTGAAGAGCCTCCTCGTGCAGGCGGGCGCCATGGAGAAGCCCACAAAGCTCTCCGCTCCCAAGACCAAGGGCAAGAAAAAGAAGAAGTAAAACAATTCGATAAATTTGTTTTCTGCGAAAACAGATTTATCGAGGGGTTCGCCCGCTCATGCTGTCCTGCGCGCTCATGCTGACTCGCCCGCTCATGCTGACCTCGTAGCCGAAGGGGAAGGACCCCGTTGAACGCACGGGAGGTAGCCCCGCGTCATTCTGAGAACGATAGTGGGACGAGAGAACGGAAACTAACCCGAAGAATCTCGCGGGGCGTGAACTATGCGGCGAGATGCTTCGGTACAGCTTCGGCAGACTGCGTAATACTCTCCATCTCAGCATGACGCCGCCACCCCGCAGTATGATGCCGCCACAGCAGGGGGGAAGTTCCCCCGCTCAGCATGACGCCGCCCCTACCCCACCCGCTCAGCATGCGTGCGGACGGGCTCGGGACAGGGCAAAAATAAGGAGAAATTATGTTAGATTTAATCAAGTATATCGTCGACCAGTTCGCCGAGGACAAGGAACATGTCGATTATGTCGTAGAGGAAACGGACGACCGTATCAACGTCACCATCCTTCTCTCCGATTCCGACATGGGGAAGGTTATCGGCAGGCAGGGGAAGATCGCTAAGGCGCTCAGGACGCTCGTCCGCGCCGCGACGCCCAAGGATTCCAAGAAATACAACGTTGAGATCAAGGAACGTGAGGAATGACATGATCGCCCTGCGGCAGCGGCCGCAGGGTATTTTATAGACCTCCCTTTTCCGTTCTCCAAAAGTATTGCTTTTTTGTAAGAAATGTGGTATACTGGAAAAAATTACATGCGGGGATAGTTATGGTTCCGAAATACAAACGCGTTCTTTTGAAACTTTCGGGCGAGGCGCTTGCGGGGGAACAGAGATTCGGCCTCAATGCAGACGTCATCGCAAAGGTCGTCGACCAGCTCGTCAAAGTCCACGGAATGGGAGTGGAGATCGCCCTCGTCATCGGCGGCGGCAACTTCTGGCGGGGCAGGCAGGGCGCCAATATGGACCGCACCACAGCCGACCAGATGGGCATGCTCGCAACGGTCATGAATTCCCTTGCCATGATGGACGCCATCGAGAAGCGGGGGATCCCCACGCGCGTTCAGACGGCGCTCAACATGGTTTCCGTCGCCGAACCGTATGTGCTGAGAAGGGCTCTCCGCCACTTTGAAAAGGGACGGATCGTCATCATTGCCTGCGGCACGGGGAATCCGTACTGCTCCACCGATACGGCGGCCGCCCAGCGTGCCTGCGAGATCAATGCGGACGTCCTGCTCATGGCGAAGAATGTGGACGGCATTTACGATTCCGACCCCGCAAAGAACCCCGACGCGAAAAAGTACGAAACGCTGACCTTTGAGGAGATCATCGAGAAGCGGCTCAAGGCGATGGACTTCACCGCCGCCACCATGTGCATGGAGAACAACATTCCCGTGCTTGCCTTTGGGCTGGGCGAGGAGGATGCCATTCTCCGCGCCGTCTGCGGGGAACATTTGGGAACAATGATAACGAACTGAGCGCGAGGGTTCATCCTAAGCGTGGTTGGCAGGGGGCATGGACTTCGTTGGGGTATCCCCGCGTCATTCTGAGAATGATAGTAGGACGAGAGGACGGAAACTAACCCGAAGAATCTCGCGGGGCGTTTACTATGCGGCGAGATGCTTCGGTACAGCTTCGGCAGACTGCGTAATACTCTCCATCTCAGCATGACGCCGCCACCCC
>CANQUY010000012.1 GCA_947627125.1 uncultured Clostridia bacterium | reverse complement strand
CGCAGTCAACGAAAGCTGTACCGAAGTATCTCGCCGCATGACTTACGGACTTTCGCCGCGAGATTCTTCGGGTTAAGTCACTTTGACTTCGTTCTTTCTCCGCTTCTCAGAATGACGCGGCGACCCCTGCTCCGTTAGTTTTATGGGATCCTTCCCCTTCGACTATGCTCAGGGTCAGGATGAGCGGCTGGGCAGGATGAGCGCGGGGACGTGACTGCGTTGGGCCGAGAACGAGGCGGGATGACGCACCGACCGCTCATTCTGAGGGAGCGCTAGCGACCGAAGAATCCCCTTGAACGAAGTCCGTCCCCACGCGGCGTCTTACTGAGAACGAGAGCAGTACGCAGTCAACGAAAGCTGTACCGAAGTATCTCGCCGCATGACTTACGGACTTTCGCCGCGAGATTCTTCGGGTTAAGGTACTTTGACTTCGTTCTTTCTCCGCTTCTCAGAATGACGCGGCGACCCCTGCTCCGTTGGTTTTATGGGATCCTTCCCCTTCGACTATGCTCAGGGTCAGGATGAGTGGCTGGGCAAAGTCGCCCTGCCGCGGTTAGTATTTATCCGGCAGGTCGTTCAAAAAGAGGACGGTGTCGCCGAATTGCAGCATATCCTTCAATTTTTCCTGCGCGTCTGAAAGCGTGGGGACGATCTGCAGCTTTCCCTCGTCGCCGCCCGCGTTCTTGTAGCCGTTCCGCACGGCGAGCACGCGCGTTTCCCCCACGAGGATGACGCTGTCGAGCCCGACAAGCGTTTCGCCCAAAACCTCGTTGGCGGCTTCCTCGATCTCGCCGAGCTCCACGAGCCCCGGGGTGACAATGACCTTCCGCCCCGCCGCCGTCTTTAAGACCTCCACGGCATTTTTTGCGCCCGCGGGGTTGGAATTATAGCTGTCGTCCAAGATGACGACGCCGCCGTTTTCAGACCGCTCCAGCCTGTGCGGCACGGGCGCAAGCGTCGGGATCGCCGAAACAATCTCCTCAAAGCTCATGCCGAGCGAAAGAGCGAGCGCGGCGGAAATTGCAATGTCCTCGGCGGCATGGCGGCCCAAAATTTTGGTTTCAACGTCCGCCTCTTTTTCCCCGAGAACGAGGGTAAATGTCGTTTTATCGCAACATATGTGAATGTTTTTTGCAGAAAAGTCCCTGTCCTCGATGAGGGCGTCCTCTCTAAGAGCGGCGGCCGTTTTGCCGAGCACGACCTTTTCCGCCGCCCGCGCGAGTTCCCCCTTTTCGCGGCGAATGTTCTCAAGGCTCTTGAACGTTTCGAGGTGCTGTTCGCACACCCCCGTAATGGCGCCGACGGTAGGTTTCACCATCTCGCAGAGCTCTTTGATGTCGCCGACGTGCCGTGCGCCCATCTCCGCGAGGAAGATATCGCATTCCGTCCCCTCCCCGTTGACAAATTTTGCGATGCCGATGGGGGTATTGTAGGAGGCGGGCGTCGCCTTCACGCTGAACTTCGTTGCAAGCATCTGCGCGGCGAACGTCTTGACGCTCGTCTTGCCGAAACTGCCCGTGATCCCCACCTTGACGCAGCCGCTCCCGTCGAGGGTGCGTTTGGCCGTTTTGATGAAATGGCGGGCGCGGGGGACTTCATACGCCTTCATGATGCAGTTGGCCGCCGCCACGAACAGAAACAGCAGGGCGGGAATGAGGCCGACGGGAGCCAATTTCAGAGCCTCCGCCCACGGCTTTCCGATCGCTTTTGCGGCGCAGAAGAGGCCGATCTCCGCCCCGAAGACGGCGGCAAAAATCAACACATATGTGCAAATTAAGAGCCTTATAAGCCGCCTCGTACAGTCCACGGGGACCTTGAGAGCCTTGCGGAATGCGAACACAAAGAGGGCGCACAGCCCGACGTAGCCCGCCGCGCCGATGACGTCCGCAAAGGGTCCCAAAAAGGAGAAACACAGCCCGAGGAGCGCAGTGACGAGCACGACGCAGAGCGCGAGGAGCTGATATCTGCGGCGAAGCATGTTCTTCTTTTTGACATACCATTTCAGGGCGTCGCCGCTGCGGTAGCCCTCCTGCTGCAGAATGCCGAAGAGGGGGAGTGCGCAGTACGTCAGAATGGTGGTGAATGCCACGGCATACGCCGCCATGATCAAGAATTCGATTGTGTTTGGCATCGTAAAAACTCCTCAGCTGCCAAATTAAAGGCAAGCGGGTCATCCAAAAAGGGGAAATGGCCGCAGTTTTTTAAGATCTTGAGGCGGCTTCCCTCTATTTTTTCAAGATAGATACGAATGGACGAGAGCGGGACCTCTTCATCCCTCTCCCCGTGCAGAAACAGGACGGGCGCGGAGATCGAAGCGGCGGTTTCCCGCAGGTCCTCGTTGACGATCTTTTTATAGCTCTCCCGCATGACGGGGGAAAGGGTCCTGTACTCCTCGCTCCCGAAGTGTTTTTCCGCAAATTTGGGGGCGATCTTTTTGCAAATTTTATAGCTTCTGACGCGGAAACGGTAACATAAGTTGCGCTTTTTTACGATCCCCGCACAGCCCGTGAGCACGGCGCACGGAAAGAAGTTTTCGCTCAGGAGCTTGATCGCGACCCTCCCGCCGAAGGAGTGGGCAATGACGCGGGGGCGGGAGATATTGAGCTCTGCAAGGGCTTCCTTCACCCATTCCGCATAGTCGCCGACCGACCACGGAAAAGGAAGCGGCTCCGCCTGCCCCATGCCGGGAAAGTCGAGCGCAGTGACGCGGTAAAATTTAGAAAAATAGCTTATCTGCGGGTAAAAACTCTCCTTATTGGCGAGATAGCCATGCAGGAAGAGGAGGTCCTCCCCCTCGCCCTGCTGCAAATAGCTTACATTCACCCAAGCTCCTTCACCATGACGACGGCGTCCTCTCCGTCCGAATAGTAGCGCGTGCGGCAGTAGACGCCATGGAAACCGTTCTTGAGATACAGGATCTGCGCGGGGGAATTGGAAACGCGGACCTCGAGATAGACCTTCTTCACCCCTCTCTCAGCGGCGACGTTCAAAAGTTCGGAGAGGATACCGCTCCCCCTGCCGCAGCGGCGGAACATTTCGCTCACGGCAATGAGCTGGATCTCCGCCTCGTCGAGCACGACGCTCATTCCCCCGTAGGCGACGACGTTCCCATCCTCCTCGAGAAGGACGCCGTGGAATTTATCGGAGAGAAAGGACTCCGCAAGCATGCGGCGCGTCCACGGGTCGGGAAAGCACTCCGCTTCGATAGCGGCGATCTGGTCGAGGTCGCCGAATGTCCATGTCCGCATGCTCATCTCCCTTCCTCCGCATTCGATTTTCTCAGATATTCCGCCTCGAGCCGGGCGCAGGGCAGGGCATTCCCGCAGAGCGCCTCCGCAGCGTTGAAGAGCCCCTCAGCAGTCGAAACGATCTTACTTTCGACGGAGAGCTGTTCCCCCGAAATCGGCACATAACCCTCAGAAATCAGCGATTCCGCCTCCTCTTTCGACATGTAACGGGCAGTCCCCGCCGCCCTTCCTTCGTAGGGGCAGGCGTAGAAATAGCCATGGCCCGCGTCGATGAGGCAGAGCTTTTTGCCGCTCCCTTCAGCATATGCGAGGGTGTCGAAGGAGGTGACGGCAAGAGCGGGCCTTTCCGCCGCCGTGCACAGTCCCTTGACGGTGGCGATGCAGATCCTGATGCCCGTGAACGACCCCGGGCCCACGACGCAGGCCAAAAAGTCGCAGTCGGAAAGAGAGATCCCCGCTTCCTTCAGGGCAATGTCGATCTCGCCCATGAGGCGGACGGAGTGCTGTGCGGTGCAGTCGGGGAAGTCCCGTATCGCCGTTTTCTCCCCCTTCGCTATCACGGTGAGCCGCTTTGAACTTGTATCGATCGCAAGAAATTTCAAAATTCTATCTCCCTGCCGCTTGCTGTCTTTCTGATTGTGATGGTCTTGGCGTTCTCGGGAAGAAGGGAGGAGATGTTCTCGCTCCACTCCACAAGGCAGACGCCGCCCATTGAAAAGTATTCCCCGAACCCGAGCGCACGGGCGAAGTCCTCGGAGGGGACGCGGTAGCAGTCGAAATGGTAGAGGGGAAGCCTGCCCTCCTCGTAGCTGTTGATATAGGCATACGTCGGGCTCGTGACTTCGCTCTCCACCCCGAGGCCGCGCGCGACGCCCTTGGCGAGGACGGTCTTTCCCGCCCCCATTTCGCCCATGAGAAGGACGGTATCGCCTCCTTTGAGCGTCTTTGCGAAGTTTTCCGCCCACGCAAGCGTTTCCTCTTCGGAATGTGAAACAAAAACAGCCATACACGGATATTATACCGCATATGGCCGCAGTTTGCAAGAAAATTATAAATTATAAATTAAAAATTATAAATTTGCGGGGCGCTCTTTCAGCGCTCCCGCTCATCCTGAGCGTAGCGAAGGATCCCATTGAACCAACGGAAGTCCGTAAGTCTAATGGGATGCTTCCCCTTCGGCTGCGCTCAGGGTCAGCATGAGCGGGCGGGGAAGTATGACGCAGGCGGGGCGGACTACGTTGGAGCCGCCGCGTCATTCTGAGAAACGGAGCAGGACGAAAGGACGGGAATTGACCCGCCCCGCGCGCGTTCTATTTGTGTTCAAGCGCGGCACGAGCGCCGTCCTTAGCGCGAAGTTAGAATCTCGCGGCGAAAATCCGTAAAGCATGTGGCGAGATGCTTCGGTAGAGCCCTCGTAGACTGCGTTCTACTCTCCTTCTCAGCATGACGCCGCTACGGACTTCCGTGCGTTTTATGAGATCCTTCGCGTTGCTCAGGATGAGCGGGGCGGGGGTTTTACGACCAAAGGAAAAATCTGAGCAGGGCGAAGAGGACGAGGAGCAGGACGACGGCGATACAGGAGATCGTCACGATAAGGTCGCGCCGCTTTGCCGCGGTTTCCTTGCCCGCCTTCGGCTCCAGCCGCTCCCCCAAACGGTTGATGAGGCGGGAGATGTGCTTGTAGACGATAAGCGTCAGAATGCTCGCAATGAGGCAGCGCATCACGTTGAAGGGCAGAACGGAAACCCAGAGATAAAAGTCGTAAAATGTCTGCTCTGTAACGGACGGAAAGAGCGGCCGCATCATGCCGAGAAGGACCTCCCAATTCCCTCCGAACTGCAAATAGACATAAAACGGAATAAGAATGAGCCAATTCGTCAGAATCGCCACGGCGACGGAGGAAAGAGAACCGATGGCAAGAGCGAGGAGGGCTCCCTTAAAGGTGCGGTTGTGCTTATAGATGAGCCCCGCGGGGATCACGAACCCGACGCCGATGAGGAAATTTGCAAGTTCCCCGACGAACACGCTGCCCGTTCCCTTACACACGAGGCGGACGAGCAGTTTGATGACGACGATGATACACCCCGAAACGGGCCCCATGGCGAATGTTCCGATAAAGAGCGGAATGTCCGAAAGGTCGTATTCCAAAAATCCCGGGAATGCGAACGGGAGCGAGAAGCTGAATACGTGCAAGACCCCCGCGAGAGCGCCGAAGAGGGCGATCATGGCGATCCGCGTCGTGCTGAAAAATGTGCGGCTTTCCTTCATAAAGAACACCTCTGAAAAATTTTTTTCGGATATTCTTTGAAAAAATGCCCCGCAAGTGTGCGCGGGGCGTGAAAAATCATGCTTCTTTTCTCATCCGGACTATACCGTCGGTGCGGGAATTTCACCCGCTCGGCCCCGAAGGGTTCGCAGACTTTACTGCCGGTGGAGAATTTCACTCCGCCCCAAAGAATATTCGATCGATTCGATATTATAGCTGCCGTTTTTGCGTTTGTCAAGCGTTCACATGACGTCGTCGCGGTAAACGGGAAATTTTTCGCAGAGGGAGGCGACCTTTTCCGTCACTGCGGGGATGGCCTCCTCCTTGCCGCGGATGACCTCCGTCACAAGGTCGGCGATATAGGCCGCTTCTTCCTCTCCCATGCCGCGGGAGGTGATCGCGGGCGTTCCGACGCGCAGTCCGCTCGTCACAAAGGGGGAAGCCGTTTCAAAGGGGATCGTGTTCTTGTTCGCCGTGATATGGGCCCTGTCGAGCAAACTTTCAAGCTCCTTCCCCGTGATATTTTCCCCTCTCAGGTCGAGCAGCATCAAGTGATTGTCCGTCCCGCCCGAAACGAGGCGAACATTTTTCTGAAGGAACCTCTCGGACATGGCTGCCGCATTTTTGATGATCTGCCTCTGATATTCCTTGAACGAGGGGGAGAGCGCTTCCTTGAAAGCGACCGCCTTTGCCGCGATGACGTGTTCGAGCGGGCCCCCCTGCGTGCCGGGGAAAATTGCCTTGTCGAGCGCCTTTGCGTACTGCTCTTTGCACATGATGACGCCTCCTCTCGGCCCCCGCAGCGTCTTGTGGGTCGTGGAAGTCACGAAGTCGGCATAGGGTACGGGGGAAGGATGAAGGCCCGCCGCCACGAGCCCCGCTATGTGGGCGATATCCACCATCATCACCGCGCCGACCTTGTCGCAGATGGCACGGATGCGTTCAAAGTCGATGATCCTCGGATACGCGCTCGCGCCCGATACGATCATTTTGGGCCTGCACTGAAGGGCGATCTTCTCCATTTCGTCGTAATCGATCCGCTCCGTTTCCGCGTTCACGCCATAGGGGACGATGTTGAAATACATGCCCGAATAATTGACGGGGGAGCCATGGGTCAGATGCCCCCCGTGCGAGAGGTTCATTCCCATGACCGTATCGCCGGGCTTGCAAACGGCGAAGTAGACGGCATAGTTGGCCTGCGCGCCGCTGTGGGGCTGGACGTTGGCATGCTCGCACCCGAAGAGCTCCTTCAATCGGTTGCGGGCGAGTTCCTCCACGACGTCCACATATTCGCAGCCGCCGTAATACCGCTTCCCCGGGTACCCTTCTGCATATTTATTGGTGAGATGGCTGCCCATTGCCGCCATCACGGCGGGGGAAACAATGTTCTCGCTCGCAATGAGTTCGAGATTCCCCCTCTGGCGTGCAAGTTCCCTTTCCATGGCCTCCGCGATCTCGGGATCAACTTTTTTAACCGTCGTCAAATCGATCATAGCGCTTCCTCTTTCAAATACTTTTCGTCCATCATAGCACAAAGCAACAAAAAAAGCAAGGGAATTGCCCCTTGCTTCTTCTCTTAGGGGACGTCGGTGGGCGGCGTCATGCTGAGAATGAGAGTACAACGCAGTCTACGGGAGCCGTACCGAAGCATCTCGCCGCATGCTTTACGGACATTCGCCGCGAGATTCTTCGGGTCAGTTTCCGTCCTTTCATCCTTCTCGCGTTCTCAGAATGACGCGGCGGGTGGACGGAAGCCTGTAGCGGCGTCATGCTGAGAACGGGAGTACAACGCAGTCAGTGCCCCCCCTCCCGAGGAGCTCTCGGCCATGCCCCCTCCCGAGGAGGGGGGTAGGGGGGTGGGCAACGACCGCAGTCCGTATACGCCCCGCGAGTGGCGGCGTCATGCTGAGAATGAGAGTACAACGCAGTCTACGGGAGCCGTTCCGAAGCATCTCGCCGCATATTCTACGTTTGCCCCGCGAGATTCTTCGGTTTAAGTGCCGTCCTTTCGTCATTCTCCCTTTCTCAGAATGACGCGGCGGGTGGACGGAAGCCTGTAGCGGCGTCATGCTGAGAATGAGAGTACAACGCAGTCTACGAATGTCCTACCGAAGCATCTCGCCGCATATTCTACGTTTGCCCCGCGAGATTTTTCGGTTTAAGTGCCGTCCTTTCATCCTTCTCGCGTTCTCAGAATGACGCGGCGGGTGGACGGAAGCCTGTAGCGGCGTCATGCTGAGAACGGGAGTACAACGCAGTCTACGAAAGTCCTACCGAAGCATCTCGCCGCATAGAATACACCCCGCGAGATTCTAACTTCGCGCTACGCGCTCGTGCCGCGCTTAGACAGAAATAGAACGCGCGCGGGGCGGTTTAAGTCACTTTGACTTCGTTCATTCTCCCTTTCTCAGAATGACGCGGGGCCACAATTTTTAATTTTTAATTTTCAATTCCACGATCCCCTTCGCCTTTTCGACCAGCGTCTTGAACTCCGTCTTATACACGTCCCGCGCAAGATAGGCGGGAAGGTCGGCAAGGCGGCTCAAGACGGCGTCGTAGCTCGCATTGCCCTTGTGGGCGGAATTCCGCAGCAGCAGGCCGAATTCGGCGACGCAGGAGATGAACAGCGCGTCCTCGTTTTGGGACAATATGTTGCGAATTTCCGCCGTTGCGCTGCCGGCCGTTTCTTCCGCATCCGTATTCTTGAAGCGGATCTCCACATTCCCCAACAGGGCCTCTTCCGCAACGTCCTCCTTGAGTTCCACCTCGAAGAGAGCTGTCACGCAGAGGTTGGAGCCGATCTCCCCCGCGTCCTTCTGTTCGTTGTTGAAGTCGTCCTCGCTCATGATCTTCATGTCGTAGCCGATAAGGCGGTACTTTTCGACGGTTTCCTCAGAGAAAGTCACGCCCGCCTTGGCATCCTTGGCGACGGCGACGAGCATGCCGTTGAGCTCCTCCCCCATGACCTTTTCGGCCTCGGTGGGCGTATCGATATAGGCGTAGTTGCCGTTGCCGTTCAGGGCAAGCGTCTGCATGAAATCGTCGCGCATGTTCCCCATGCCAACTCCCAAAACGGAGAGATATACGCCCGTTTTTGCCTTTTCCTGAATGAATTCGAGGAGCTTGTCGCTCGATTGCAGGCCGACGTTGAAATCGCCGTCGGAGAGCAAAATGACGCGGTTATTGCCGTTTTCGGAGAAGTGCCTTTCGGCGAGATCGTAGGCGACCTCGAGCCCGCCCGAGCCGTTCGTCGAACCGTAGGCGGTCAGCCCCTCGACGGCGCGGAGAATGGTCTGCTTCCCCGCCTCTGTCGCCATAGTCGGCTCTAAAAGCTGCCCCGCTTGGCCCGCATAGGTCGCGATCGCAACGGCGTCGTTGTCGCCGAGCCCCCTGACGAGCTTTTCAACGCCCGTTTTGACGAGATCGAGGCAGGAGATCCCCTCGAGCCCCCGCACACGCGCCCCCATGGAGCCCGAAACGTCGATGAGGAACACATAGTTGTTGCGCTCCGCCGTGAGAACTTTCTCCTCCGTCTTGACGCCGACGGTGACGAGCTTGTGGGAGGGCTCCCACGGGCAGTCGGTGAGATAGGCCGTGGCCGCCATCACTTCCCCCTCTTGAGGGGCGGGATAGTCGTAGGAGAAGTAGTTGATGAGCTCCTCAATGCGCACGGAATCCGCGGCGACAGAGTTTCCCATGTTGAGCTGCGAGCGGACCTGCGAGTAGTTCGCCGTGTTTCTGTCGAGGGAGAAGTAGATGCTGTTCTCCTCGGCGGCGGTGTGGAAATTTGTTTCCACGATGCTGTCGTATTGGTAGTTTCCGCCCGATTCAGGGGAATCGGGCTTGGAATCGGACGTAGTGCCGAACTCGGACTCCATCCAAGAATCCCCGGGAGCCATACTGCCGCCCCATTCGCCGTCGGCGCCGTTGAAGGATGCGCCGCACCCCGCAAACGCAAAGGCCGCCGCGAGTGCAATGCCTGCAAAGAATTTCTTTTTCATGATGAAACCTCCAAATCGTCTTACGCAATATACAACGAACCGGCCCCCGCCTTTGTCCCGCCTTTTGGAAAAAAATTTAAAATTCTTTTGCCCCGCTCATCCTGACCCTGAGCGCAGAGCGCTCAATTTTCAATTTACACCTCATTCACCGTGCCCGAGAAGAGGACGGTGCCGAAGCGGTCGGTGAGGACAAACCCAAAGGCGCGGTCCACCACAAAGTCCTCATGGAGATAGGTGTACGGATCGTGGGGTATGCCGCCGGGGGCGGCCTGCATGACCGTGACCGCCGCACCCTCGATGCCCCTGCGGCCCACCTCGAGCTTTGTTACATGCTGTACTTTTTTGCAGTAGATAGCCTCGTCCGTGAGGGCCGAAAAATCACACTCCTCTACAGAAAACAGCTTATCAATGCCGAATTTTTTCAAAATGTCCTTGACATCTTCGTCGTACTCCGCCTCGAATGCGGGGAAAATACAGCGGGTTTCACAGATGGTGCGATTCTCCTCATCCACGCCGCCGTAGTCCGTAAAATCGTTGATAAGTGCGAGATTTTCAGCCGTGAACACCTCCTCAAGCGTGTGTCCGTCCGTGGGGACGAGGAACTTGAGCCTGTAGCCATGGTTTGTTTCCGCATAGAAATGGGTGAAGCCGTCCCCCTCGTAAACCCTGCCCTGCGCGTACAAACCGTGCAATAAGTTGCAATTTTTTACGGTTCCGTCCCCTTGCGTGAAGTCATACGGACGGGGCGTAAGCGAAAGTTCGTTGCCGCACGCATCCCAAATCTCCTTGAGGTAGAGGGTGTTGATGAGGACAAAGGCAGTTTTTTCGTCGAGTTCAAAATCTTGGTCGATGAGCCCGTGCGTCTGCGTCTTGACGAAGTCGCGGACGGCCTCGTTCGCGCTTTTGTTGTCGTCCATGAACTCCGCCGCATACGTATAGCAGAAGTAGTTATCGGCAAGCGAGGAGAGGCGTTCCTCCTTGACGGAAACGTGGCTGTCCACCCATATGGAATTGGTGACGTCCACGCGGGAAGAGAGCTCCCCCTTGTCGTCGGTGTACTCGGAAATGATAGAGCGGTAGAAGTCCGAATAGCCGATTTTCAGCGACATATCGTCGATTTTAAGGGCGTTCATGAGCTCCTCGTGCGTCGTCCCCGCGGTGCATTCGGCGGCGAGGCCGAGCGCGAGATAGACGGAAACGGGCGAAACGGCGACGTTCTCCCTGTGCCCCTTGACGGCCTCGGCGGTGAACCTTGCCGCAAAGTCCTTGGCGGAATTGCGGAGCGTGGGATCCAGCGCGGCATTCTCGGAACGGGTGAGCGGTTTCGTTTCCTTGGGAAGAGCAAGCGGGGCCGAATTTGCTTCTCCGCCCCGTCCGCACGCCGCCAGCGTAAAAGCAAGCGTGAGCGACGCGATAAGTATGAGAATTTTTTTCATGATTCCTCCTTCGGGGACCTCCCCTCACTTATAAATCGTTTTATCGCACGCGTTTGTGTCACAAAAAACAAAAAAAGCGGGAATTTTTCCCTTTTGTCCCGCTTTTTGGCCCCCCGCTCATCCTGACCCGCCCGCTCATCCTGAGCGGCCCCGCGTCATTCTGAGAAACGGAGAATAAACGAAGTCCGACGACTTGACCCGAAGAATCTCGCGGGGCGGTGTTGTTTGTGCGGGGAAGAGCCCCCCTCACAGCAGGTATTCCATAAAGGAAGAAAACGCATACTCGTACGACGATTCCACCGAAACGCAGTACTCCGTGCCCTGCGCCGTGAAGTTGCCGAGGCAGGCGTATTCCCCGTTGATAAACGTCTTTTTGAACGTATAAGTTGCATTTTTTAGGGGAAGGTCGTCGTACTCCGCGAGCTCCTCCGCCCTGTATGTTCCGCCCGAAAGATCCGTGTACACGGTGGCGGCCACGCGGCGTCCGTACTGCGAATAGAATAGCTCCGTGCCGAGCAAAACGGCCTCGCCGTCCACGCAGTACAGCGTGTATTCCGCACTGATATTGGAGGAGAGCCCAAGGCGCGTCAGTTTCTCAAGCCTCTGCCCGTATGCCTCGGAGAGCTCATTGACCCCCGCCGCCCTTGTCTTTGCCGCAGAGAGCGAAAAGGCGATTACTTCCGTCGGCCCCTGCGGATCCCCCGTTTCGCCTCCCTGCGAAGAGTCGCCTCCCTGCGAATCGCCGGGGGCCTCTGCCCCATGGTCGGGCGCCATGTCGGAGCCGCCGAAGGAGGGAAGCATGCCGACGAGGACAATGGCGATCAGGACAAGGCTTGCGCATGCGGAGGCGAGCGCGATCCACATTCTGCGTCTTGCGCTTCTCCGCTTGATCTGCTCCTCGAAAAGGGCGCGCTTGGCCGCCGAGAGGTCCACGTTCGGCATCTCTGTCCCTTCCGCATAGGAATTCAGTTTTTCCTCAAGAAATTTGTCCTTTTTCATGTCCTTCATGATAATAACGTTATTCCCCCTCCGTTTGTCCCGCCTGAAGGGATTTTTTTAGCATTTCTTCCGCACGGGAAATCGCCCGCTCGGCAGCGGACTTGCTGATATTTTCCTCCCGCGCGATCTCACGCACCGTGTAGTCGAGATAGTAGCGGTAGTAGATGATTTTCTTCTCGAGGGGCGGAAGAGATCTGATCGCATTTTCCAAAAAGAGCGCATCCTCCCTCTTTTCGGGAGAATAGCGCTCGTCTGCAAGCGAAAAGATCGCGTCGATATCTTCAGTTGCCGTCCGCCTGTTCCGCCTCAGATAGTCGAGGGCGGTATTGCGCACAATGCGCATCAAAAAACCATAGGCGTTCCCCTCCCGATAGGAAGAGACATGCCTTGCGAGTTTGAGAAAGCTCTCCGACACCACGTCCTCCGCATCCGCCTGCGATCTCACAATGCCGCGGGCAAGCGCAGCCATCCGCTTCCCCATGAGAGCAAAGATCTCTTCGAGAGCGGCGGCATCTCCTCGCTTGATGCGTTGGATGAGAGAATTCAGTTGTGCACTGTCGTAGGGCACAGAGGAGCTCCAACCGATTTATTTTTGGTATACCGAAGGCTTTAAGACGCCGATATAGGGCAAATTGCGGTACCGTTCGTTGTAATCGAGGCCGTAGCCGACGACAAACTCGTTTTCGATATCGAAACAGTTGTAGTCGGGCTCGATGTCGTATTCCCGCCGCCCGCGCTTGTTGAGCAGGGTGACAATATAGACGGAATTTGCGCCGCGGGCATAGAACATTTTTTTGACCTCCATGAGAGTCAGACCGCTGTCGATAATGTCTTCCACGATGACGATATCGCGGCCCTTCACGTCGGTGTCAACGTCCTTTTTCATGCGGAGCTGTCCCGAGGAAGAGGAGCCGCTGCCGTAGGATGAAACGGCCATGAAATCGAGCGTCACGGGAATGTCGAGATTGCGGATAAAGTCGCTGTAAAAGACGATGCTCCCCTTGAGAATGCCGATGACGACGGGATTGCTGCCCCTGTAGCGCGCCGCGGCCATTTCCGCCGCCTGTTTGACCTTTTCGCGAAGTTCCCCTTCGGTGATCAAGACCCTTTCGATATCCGGATGCATATGTTCTCTCCTTTGTAATTTTTTGTGTGATATGCGCAGTTTTACGCCCCCCACTGCCGCCTACGGCGGAGCCTCCCCCCAAAGGGGGGATGCTTTTGCCCCCTCCCGAGGAGCTCTCGTCCATGCCCCCTCCTGAGGAGCTTTCGGCCATGCCCCTCCTGAGGAGGGGGGTAGGGGGGTGGGCAATCTCTCACCCGATTATCCCGCGGCGGAGGGTGTTCTCCGTGACCTTCACGCTGTCGGCGATCTCCACCCCGACGACGGCGTAGACCTCGCTCCCCTTGGCGATGACGGGCAGTTTTTTCGAGAGCCGCGCGGGAATTTTACGGTCGGTCAAAAACTTTTTGAGCGTCTTCCGCGGGGCATGGAAGGGGGTGAACATATCTCCCTCCTGCCGCGTCCGCACGACACAGCCGTCGGGAAAAGCGTCTAAATCGACGCATAACCATCGTTTTTTTTCTGAACGCTCCGCTTCGTTTGCCTCTTCCCTCACCTCAAAGGGAGTGGGGAAAAGATAGAGCTGCGGCTTTGCCGTAAACGGGTACGGCCCATGCAGCGGCGCCCCATCAACGGTCCAACAAAAGACGATATGGTTCCCCTCGCGGACGGCATAGAGGGCGGCAAAACCCTTCAGATCTTCGGGAAGGGGCACTGCGGCCTTTCTCCCGCTCTGCAAGTCCCTGAGTTTTTCGATCTCGGCAATGTTCGCGCGGGAATAGCCCCCGTCCTCGGCACAGCGCCGCATGCAATAAAGGCAGGCGCGGCGGAAGAGCACGTCGGGAAGGTCCACGGGGACCCGCTCCTCCCCCGCAACGTGCACGATCGCATCCTCCGCAAGTTTTTGCAGAAATTCATCCTCCTCTGCGGCGAGCGAGGCAAATTCCACGAGATGCTTTGCGGCGTTCCCGTGGATCTTTTCAAAGGCGGGAAGGGCGGTGTGACGGATATAGTTGCGGGTGTAATTTTCGTCCGAATTGGTGGAATCTTCCACATGCGGAAGGCCGTTTTTCGCAACATATGTTGCAATTTCTTCGCGCGTGACGGAGAGAAGGGGGCGCACGATGCCGTTGTATTCCATGATCGCACGCATGCCCGCAAGACCTGTTCCGCGGGCGAGGCGGAACAGGACCGTTTCGGCGACGTCGTCCGCATGATGGGCCGTCGCGATGAGGTCGGCCTTGTCATTTTTGAGAATTTCACGGAAAATGCTGTAGCGGACACAGCGGGCGGCCTCCTCCACGCTCCCGCCCTGCTCCCTGACGAGCTTGGGAATGTCGACATGCTCGATTTGGAGCGGGACTCCCCATTTTTCGCACATATCTTCGCAAAAATGCATGTCGCGCAGGGACTCTTCTCCGCGGATGCCGTGTTCGATATGGACGGCCGAGAGGGCAATATCGTACTTTTCCGCCTGCATTTTGAGGACATGCAGGAGGCAGACGGAATCGATCCCGCCCGAAAAAGCGACACATATGCGTCGGTTTTGATACTTTTTAGCGTCGAACAGCAACATTTGGAACCTTAGTATAGCATATCCGTCTTGAAAATGCAAGCCGCCGCACGCGGTTCCGTTGATTTCTGCCCTTCGCCGCAGAAAATTTTCATGAAAGACTTGCAAAAATCCATGTGCCGTGGTAGAATGATTTTGCGACACAATCGAATACTAACCATATAAAGATACAACGGCATCGGTGTATCCTTATTTCCTATATGGTTAGTTATTGTGTCGCAACAATTCGGGGATACTCGAAGCGGGCGCCTCGGATTGAGGCGTCCTTATTTTTTTCCTTATTTTGCCTGCCCCATCCGCGTCATTCAGACTCTGCGCGTAAGCGCAGCACGCGTGGAACGCACGGGATCCGTTGGTTTATGGGATTCTTCGCTGCGCTCAGAATGAGCGGGAGGGGGAATCATTCCAAATCTATATCCAAACTCAAAAACAAAAAAAGGAGGAATATATGAAGAACAAAATTTTCACGGTCTTATTGACCATCATCGCGGCATGCTGCCTTTGTTTCGCTCTCGCGGCCTGCGGCGGAAACAGCGGCAACAGCCAAAGCGGCAACGGCGGCGGAGCGGGCGAAGGCGGCAACGATCGGCCCGAACATGTACATACCTTTACGGACTACGTCTACAACAACGACGCGACGTGCGACGAGGACGGCACCGAAACGGGCAAGTGTTCCTGCGGGGAAACGGACACGCGGACGAAGGAAAACACCGCCCTCGGCCACAAATACACCCTTGACAACGTCTGCAGCGTCTGCGGCGACAAACTTGCATATACCGAGGGATTGGTGTATGAAACGGTCAGCGCAGAAGATTACGGCTACTACATTCCCGAAGATTACCCCTATCCCCTCGGCGAGGAGCTCTTGACCGTGGTCAGTGCGGGCGAAGCCTCGGGCGACATTGTGATCCCCTACAGCCATGACGGAAAGTGCGTCGTCGGCATCGGTCCCGTTCCGAGATTGGCTTTGAGCAACCGTTTCGACTACGGTGAAGCCGTAAGATCGATCGCGATCCCGGACACCGTCGTCTATATTTCGGGCCTAAGCTCTCCCTCCCTTGAGCAGGTCACGATCGGGAAGAACAGCCAACTGTTCTGCATCCAATCCTATACCTTCCGAGGCTGTTCTAAGCTGAAGAGCATCTATATTCCCGCCCGTCTGAAGATCGTGAGCGTCGAGGCATTCAGCGGCTGTACTTCGCTTGAAAGGGTGACGATCTCCGACATTTCCGCGTGGTGTAATATCACATTTCAAGGAGCGGTCGGGTCCCAGAATCCGCTTACGAGCGCACAGCGATTGTATTTGGAAGATACGGAGATCACCGACCTTGTGATCCCCGACGGCGTGACAGAGATCGGAAATTTTGCATTTGACGGCTGTATCGGGATCAAGAGCGTTACGATCCCCAAGAGTGTGACAAGCATCGGAGATTATGCATTTTACAGCTGTATCGGGATCAAGAGCGTTACGATCCCCAAGAGTGTGACAAGCATCGGAGATTTTGCGTTTATGGACTGCGAGGCGCTCGAAAGAGTGATCGTTTCCGACCTCGCCGCATGGTGCGGGATCGAATTCGGTTCCTATGCAAATCCGCTCCTGAATTCGCCTGTAAGGCTATATCTGAATGATGCCGAGATCTCCTCCGATCTTCATATTCCCGACGGCGTCACGGAGATCAAGGACAACGCATTCACGCATGGGACTTATGAGAGCGTCAGGATCCCCAAGAGCGTGACTGCGATCGGAGAAAGTGCGTTTTCATACTGCGAGTCGCTGAAAAGCGTGACTTTTGAGGAAAACAGCGGCCTTTCTTCGATCGGAGCAAACGCATTCCAGAGCTGCACTGCGCTCACGGAGATCGCTATCCCCTCGGGCGTAACGGAGATCGGAGAAGGTGCATTCGGATATTGCGAAACGCTGGCAAGCATTACGTTTGCGAAAGACAGCCGGTTGGCTTCGATCGGAGCAAACGCATTCCAGAGCTGCAGTGCGCTCACGGAGATCGTTATCCCCTCGGGCGTAACGGAGATCGGAAGCCGCGCATTTGAATTTTGCTATACGCTTGCCGAGGTGTGGAACTATTCGGACCTGCCGATCGTTGTCGGCGGCAGAGATTTCGGCCAAGTGGCCAATTACGCAAAGAATGTGTATACTTCCGATGAGGAGAGCAGGCAGACGTGGACCGCGGAAGGCTATCTTTTCTATGAGGATGAAACGGATTCCTATCTGATCGATTATCGGGGCGGCGAAACGGAACTCACCCTCCCCGCCGAGAGCCCCAAGGGGAGAGCGTATCAGATCGGACAATACGCTTTCAACAACAGCAATCCGATCAGCATCCACATTCCCGCAGACGTAAACGGGATCGATGCGAATGCGTTTAAGGACGTATTCTCGCTGAAAAGCATTACGGTAGCCGAGGAGAACCCCGAATTCAGCAGTCAGAACGGGATCTTATATAACAAGGAAAAGACGAAATTCGTCTATGTTCCGAGTACGATCGAGGGAGAGGTGGTGATCCCGCGGGGGATCTCCTCGATCGCAAACGGCCGATTCAGCGAATGCACCTCTTTGACGGTGGAGGATGGAAATCCCGTATACCACAGCAGCGGAAACTGCATTATCAAGACGGAGAGCAAGACATTGGTCGTGGGCTGCAGTGCGAGCGTCATTCCCGACGACGGCAGCGTGACTTCGATCGCATCCACGGCATTCGCCCGCTGCACCGAATTGACAAGCATCTGCATTCCCGCAAGCGTGACCTCGATCGAATGGTACGCGTTCATGGATTGTTTTCGGTTGATCGAGGTGTGGAACTATTCGGATCTGCCGATCTCCGCCCATAGCGACGATTTCGGCAACGTGGCCTCCTATGCCCTGCAAGTCTATACGGCCGATGAGGAGAGCAGGCAGACGTGGACGGATGACGGTTACCTCTTCTATGAGGATGAAACAGGTTCCTATCTGGTCGATTATCGGGGCGGCGAAAAAGAACTCACCCTCCCTGCCAAGAGCCCCAAGGGGAGAGCTTACCAAATCAATCAATACGCATTTGAGGCCCGTGTCCTCACAAGCGTGACGATCCCCGAGGGCGTGACGTCGATCGGAAAAGGCGCATTCGCGGGATCCGCTGCATTGAAGAGCGTTGTCATTCCCGGGAGCGTGACCGAGATCGGAAGCCGCGCATTTGATTCATGTATCGAGCTTACAAGCATCACGATCCCCAAGGGCGTGACGTCGATCGGGCAGGCGGCATTCTTCCAATGCACAGCCCTCACGGGAATCGTTTTTGAAGAGCCGAACGGCTGGACAATTCAATTTCCCTATTCCTATGACCCGATCGAACTATCGTCAAGTAAGCTGTCCGATCCCCTCTCCGCATTGATACTTCTCCGCCAGAATTACAATTACACCATTCAAAGAATTTAAATCCACTTTTAACACCCTCCAAACGCTCATGCTGAGCGCAGCGAAGCATCCCATTTGACTTACGGCAGCCCGCGGCGGCGTCATGCTGAGAACGGAAATACATCGCAGTCTACGGAAGCTATACCGAAGCATCTCGCCGCATGTTTTACGGACTGCATAGCGGCGTCATGCTGAGAACGGAAGTAAAACACAGTCTACGAGAGCTATACCGAAGCATCTCGCCGCACGCTTTACGGACTGCATAGCGGCGTCATGCCGAGAACGGAAGTACAACGCAGTCTATGAAGGCTGAACCGAAGCATCTCGCCGCATGTTTTACGGACTGCATAGCGGCGTCATGCTGAGAACGGGAGTACAACGCAGTCTACGAGAGCCGTACCGAAGCATCTCGCCGCATGTTTTACGGACTGCATAGCGGCGTCATGCTGAGAACGGAAGTACAACGCAGTCTACGAAGGCTGAACCGAAGCATCTCGCCGTATGTTTTACATTCGCCCCGCGCGATTCATCAGGTTAATTTTCGTCCTCTCGTCCCGCTCTTTTTTCTCAAAATGACGCGGGTCGCCTTACGCAGTCCGTGCCCCTCCTTGGAGAGGGGCACGGACGTGGAAATTCTATAACTTACAACGCCCGCCGACGTATGTCGGCGGGCGTTCCTATTTCAATTCAATTTGTATTCTGCACAGCCGCGCGGATCTTTGCGGTAAGTTTCTTTCCGCCTCTCTTTTCCTCGATCAGCTTGAGATCCCCCTCATTCAGCCGCACGATCATGATCTTCTCATGGGAAACCGTTTCGAGAATGCAATCCTCCCTGTAATAGACGGTGAGATCCTCATAGATGAGTTCCATGTTCCCGAAGATGACATTTCCCCAATCATGCGCCCAATCGTCACGGCCTGCAGGCGGTTCCAGGAGGGAAGAATGCAAAAACTCCTCACATTCCTCTTCCTCCAGCCAAAAGTCGCACTCCTCGTGCAGTTCGTTGGAATCGCCGAACGTCACATGGGGACAGAGGGATCTGTGGAACTCCATCCAGAAGCGGCCGATGTACCCGTAATCCACATGAACGCTGTAGCAACGCCTGAGCTCCCGCATGGCCCTCCTCTCCTGCGATATCAAATTCCTGCAATAACTTGCAAAAATTTCCTTCGTCGGCACGCTGCCGAACATGGCAAGGAGCTCGACGGAGGGAGCGTTCGGGTCGTAGTCCTGCATTCTCCTTTCATACTCTGCAATGCGGGAAAGAGAGACCCTGTCCCGTTCCTCAAACGCCATACGCAGATCCTTTTGCCTCAAGGGACGGTAGAGCGATTTGGTGGAACATTTCGCCCGCGTGCCCTTATCGACGCAGAAACGGATGAGAAGGTTCCTCTCCTTGGGCGTGAGGGCGGCATTGAAAGCGGCATCGAGTTCGTATTTCATACGTTTTCCTCCGCTCAAAGTATACCATACTTTATCACAGTACACAAGGGGAAACGGCAAAATCATCCAAAAAGTTGCAAAATTTTTTTGGAAGAGAGCCTCAACTCCGTTGAAACTCTCCCCTCCCCACCCTCGGCTCCCCTGCGCTCCGCGCTCATCCCGCCCAGCACGCTCATCCTGAGCGCAGCGAAGGATCCCATAAAACGCGCGGAGGAAGCCCCGCGTCATTCTGAGAACGAGGAAAAGAACGAAGTCCGACAACTTAACCCGAAGAATCTCGCGGGGCATATAGGGACGACTATGCGGCGGGGCCTCTCTCGGCTCCCCTCGTAGGAAAGCTGGCACGGCTGCCCTTGCAGTGATTGAAGGGGTGTCGTACAATGTGTTTCCTCCTTCCTCACCCAACATTTCACCCTAAAATTATGTTGCGTGGCAACGTTTGAAAAATAATTTTGGATTTCACGCCAAAAACGATTGACAAACAGTCGCTATTCCGTTACAATAAATAGGCTATTCCGTTTGGAGTGGCTCTATCGCGGGGTAGAGCAGCCAGGTAGCTCGTCGGGCTCATAACCCGGAGGTCGTAGGTTCGAATCCTACCCCCGCAACCAATTATGGCGATGTAGCTTAGCTGGTTAGAGCGATCGGTTCATACCCGATAGGTCAGCGGTTCGAATCCACTCATCGCTACCAAAAAAAGGCGACTTATTGTCGATTTTATAGAAAAATGGCCCCATGGTCAAGCGGTTAAGACACCACCCTTTCACGGTGGTATCATGGGTTCGAATCCCGTTGGGGTCACCAAGCAAAGTAAAGGCGAACCCGTTTCCTTTGGGAAACGGCTTCGCTTTTATCGTATAGTTTTAGAGGCGATAAATTATGTTTCAAAAGAGTATTGAAATGAACAGTTTATTTGAATATTTAGAAAGCATTTATACGCATTTACCTTTTCTTGCGCATTTAGAATTTAATAGCTTAGAAATTATCAAAAGCAATAAATTTGAAGATTTGATAAACGATGATAAGAAATGTATCGAGCTAATTTCCTCCGTTTTGGAATTTCCAATGGAGGCTGTTTCTATCAATCGCGACAGAGCAAGCCATATTATTGTAACTTGGCTACTTGGCGTCGGTTTTGGGGAATTTATAAAATCAGAAAATAAATTAACAGGATTTGCTGATCTGTACAAATCAAGATTATGGCTTCAATCGGCCATAATTCATGACTATGGTTATTTTTGTCAAGAGATAGAAAACTTTCTACCTATCGAAGCCTTAACGAAAGATTATGATTTATTAACAGACACTTATAGTGTTGACGAACTGCAATGCCTAAATGGCTTGTCATCAAACTCTGAGACTCGCTGCTTTTTTACATATAGTTACTCAGAAATAAAAAATTATTATCGTTATATTCAATCTCAACATAAAGATGAATCGAATGATCGTATATCTAATGACAAGAGTTTATTGTGTGAAAATTCTGACCATGGAATCGTCGGAGGGTGCAAAGCATTTCATAAATATTGCAAATACATAACTTCACTGAAAGCGAAACTTCATTATGGATCAAGTTCTGTTATAACAAAAATTCAAAAAATATCATGTATAATTGCCGCATCTCATAACATATACAAAGCTGATGCTAAAAACGATAACTGCTATATGAAATTCGAGCTTAAAGATCTGACAAGTACATCTCCAATAAGAATAACAAGATCGAATTTTTTATTACTGCTATTATCATTAGTCGACACAATTGAGTGTACAAAACGATTTTCAAAAAAGGCAAATGCAAAAGAATACCTATGGCAAAGTACCATTTTAAAATATGTAGATATTAATGTAAATAACCAGGCATTGAAAATAGATTTTAGTAGACTAGATAATTACCTGTTAGAGAATAGAAAAAGTAAAGACATGAGACAAAAGTTAAAAGGACATATTCAATCAATCATAAACCTAGGTAGTTGGACAGATTTTTTTGCGACAAATGATCCCATGAATGAAAAATTGGTTACGATTTCTTTTAAGCAATCGTAAATATAGCAGTATAAACTATGGATAAAATGTCTGACATACACTTTGCGTTCGAGTTTCGGAATCCAATAATCAAGATTGGATTTCGGAAGGACAAATTCTTTGCATCCGTGCATATGCCAAAAACAGCCATTAACAAAGATGGCTGTTTTGTATTTCGGAAGCACAATATCGGGATGCCCCGGGTAGCGTTTATCGTTTTTGTGATACCGAACCCCCTGCGAGAAAAGATATTTCCGCACTTTTTCTTCGGGCGTTGTGTCCTTGCTTCTGATCTTCGACATATTATAATGCCGCTGTTCTTTGGTGTGATTATC